>JBNJFN010000001.1:0-43016 GCA_051746885.1 Bacteroidota bacterium
GGGAAACTGGAGCATGAACCCCCATCAGCCCGTTGAAAGAGGACAGAAGATTTTCGGGCTGGGTTCAAATGATGCCGGTGCTTCGTTGGTTTGTCTTTTGGATACTTTTATGCATTTCTATGAAAAGGAAATACCGGTAAACATCATTTTTTCAGCCACCGCTGAAGAAGAAACAGGGGGGGAAGATGGAATACAGTCAGTTGTTGAAGAATTGCCTGAGATTTCACTGGGCATCATAGGGGAACCTACAGGCATGCATATGGCTGTGGGTGAGAGAGGATTACTTGTTATAGACGGTATGGTGACTGGAACTACCAAGCATGCGGCACTCGACAATCAAGATAATGCAATTTTAAATGCTATGGAGGTGTTGAAGAAACTTCAGAATATACATTTTGAAAGGATATCTGAAGTCCTCGGAGATGTGCATGTTACCATTTCAGAAATTCATGCGGGGAGTCAGCATAATGTGACACCCCCGGAATGCCATTTTGTGCTTGATATTCGAATAAATGAAAAGTATACGCCACAGGAAGTTTTGACGGTCCTCGGGAAAGAACTGGATTGTAGCCTGGAAGCCCGGTCGCTGGATAAAAAAGCATCCGGTATTTCTTTGGATCATCCGATCGTTGAGAGTGCCAAAGCATTAAATATCAAAAGATACGGATCTTTAACCTTATCCAACATGGCTTATGTTTCTTTTCCTTCTGTAAAGATTGGCCCCGGTGACTCAGTCAGGTCACATAAACCGGATGAATTTATATACAGACACGAGTTGGATACGGGAAAATTGTACTATAAAAGATTAATAAATCAATATATATCGCTGTTATGAAATTATGGTCGGAGAACAACAGTACGGAAGATTGGGTGTATCAACACACTACATCGGACAGAGCATTTGATGAAAAGCTTGCTCCCTTTGATATAATGGGATCAATAGCTCATCTTACAATGCTGCGAAAATGCAATTTTGTTCGTGCGAAAGAATTTGAGGTAATGAAGGGCGAACTGATAAAGCTCTATAATGAGAGTTTAGAGGAAGGCTTTTATATTCCACAGGATGTTGAAGACATCCATTCCTATGTAGAGGCGAGTTTGACCAACAGGTTGGGTAAAGTGGGCAAGAAACTTCATACAGCACGCTCCAGAAATGACCAGGTGCTTTTGGATATCAAATTATATATCAGAAATGAAATAGAGAATATCATAGAACAGATGGATGGTTTATTCCATAAATTAATGGAATTAAGCCGAAAATATGAGTATACTTTCATGCCGGGTTATACCCACGGGCAGGTGGCCATGCCTTCTTCTTTTGGCCTGTGGTTTAGTGCTTATGCAGAGCAATTGGCGGAAGATTTGATAGGATTCCATTCGGCATTCCAACTGGCCAATATGAATCCATTGGGCTCCGGTTCAGGGTATGGAAGTACTTTTGATATTGACCGGGAAATTACCACTTCTTTGCTGGGTTTCGATTCAATGCATTTTAATGTAGTGGGGGCACAATTGTCCCGGGGAAAGACGGAAATCCTTACTGCAAATGCCCTGGCTTTTCTTTCTACAACCTTATCCCGGTTTGCCAATGATTGCTGTCTGTTCCTGAGTCAGAATTTTGGTTTTATCTCATTAAGCGAAGATGTGACCACAGGGTCCAGCATTATGCCTCATAAAAAGAATCCGGATGTGTTTGAACTGCTGAGAGCCGATTTTAACCGGTTGAAAGCGTTACCCAATGAGATTTTTATGTATACGACAAATCTAACCACAGGGTATTCAAGGGATTTTCAGTTAACCAAACATAGCTTGTTTCCTGCCATCGACAATTTGAAGGCAAGTCTGCTTACTTTTACCAAAGCACTGGATCATATTAAGGTCAATGAGCATTTGATAGAAGATAAGCGTTACCGTGAGGTGTTTTCAGTAAACAGAATCAAGCATTATACAGAAGAAGGTATGCCTTTTAGAGAGGCTTATCATAAAGTTTCTTCGGAAATTAATGATGGCACCTATTCCCCTGATTACAAAATGACTTCAAATACAATCGGGAACATTGGTAATATGTGCTTTGACGGCATAGAAAACAAGTATGAACATTACAGGAAAAAGTTCCCCTTTCGTAAGATCAGAAAATGTTTTCAGGAATTAACAGAGATTTAAACCTGGCTAAGGTGCGTTTAATCAAGCGTGTGATTTGTTCTTTTGACATAATAAAGCGGTGTTTCAAATATTGGAAATTAGGGTTTATAGGTTATTAGGATTGGAAAGTGTGGAGAAAGCGAGGCAAACCTATGTGAATTTTGGTTTGCCTCGTTAAAAATAAGGTTAGTTTTATTCTGATATTGAAATACCGCTTTTTTTTATTTTGTTGTTTCTGAGAATTTCCGGTAAAAACGTGCAATGGTTTCTATTCCACTATAAAACTGGTCAAGCGGATAATTTTCATTCGGAGAGTGAATGGCATCAGCCTCCAGGCCAAATCCAAGAAGTATGGATTTTATATTCAATACTTGTTCAAAGGTAGCTATAATCGGTATACTCCCCCCACTTCTTACCGGAATGGGATTTTTGCCCAGTGTTTCTTCCATGGCTTCACTGGCAGCTTTATAAGCAGGTAAGTCGATGGGGCAAACATAACCCTGCCCTCCGTGAAGCTCCTTGACTTCTACCTTGACGGAATTGGGAGCAATGGATTTAATGTAATCTTTGAATAGCCCGGCGATTTTTTTATGATCCTGATTGGGAACCAGTCGCATGGAGATTTTGGCACTTGCGGTTGACGGGAGTATGGTTTTTGCTCCTTCTCCTGTATATCCGCTCCACATTCCGTTTACATCCAGTGAAGGCCTGGTGCCTGTTCTTTCGAGGGTTGTGTAACCTGCTTCACCTTCCACTTCATCAATATCCAGGGCCTTTTTATATTCCTCCAGGTCAAAGGGTGCTTTGTTTATTTCTTCTCTTTCTTTTTCGGTCGCTTCAATGACATCATCGTAAAATCCGGGGATGGTAATTTTATTGTTATCATCTTTCAGTTTAGCAATCATTTCGGATAGAACATTGGCTGGATTGGCAACAGCACCCCCAAAAATGCCTGAATGAAGGTCTTTGTTGGGGCCGGTAACATGCACTTCCATATAAGCCAGTCCCCTGAGACCGGTTGTTATGGAGGGGTGCTCCTGGCCCAGCATGCTGGTGTCCGAAACCAGTATCGTATCGGCCTGTAACATATCTTTGTTTTGCTCGCAGAACTTTCCAAGGTTGGGTGATCCTATTTCTTCTTCCCCTTCCAGCATGAACTTTACATTACAATTTAGCGTGCCTGTTTTCACCAGCATTTCAAGAGCCTTTATGTGCATAAAGAACTGTCCCTTATCGTCATCAGCCCCTCTTGCATATATCTTGCCATCCCTGATTTCAGGCTCGAAAGGTTTGGAATCCCATTTTTCGATAGGGTCAACCGGCATCACATCATAATGGCCGTAAACCAAAACGGTAGGTTTGTTACTGTCAATGGATTTTTCTCCATAAACCACCGGATTTCCATCGGTTGGAAGAACCTCTGCCTTATCGGCGCCTGCATCCAGAAGCTTTTGCTTTAAGGCTTCAGCCATTTTTTTCATGTCCTCTTTATGTTCCTTCTCAGAACTGATTGATGGTATGCGAATGAGTTCGAACAATTCATCGAGAAATCGTTGCCTGTTGTCTTCAATATACTTTTTAATATCTTCCATAAGCTTTGTTTATTTGAATTTTAATGGGCTCGAATATAATAAATCTTTCATTATTTTAATTTATTTTAAATAAATTGAAGGGCGCATTTCAATTATCAGGAAATTTGCCGGGATAATATCAGAAATTGTTACATTTGCTCCATTAAAAAATTGAAATATGGAGCGTACAGACAAAGTACAGGATAATCAAACCAATCAATACACCCGCCAGGCCTATCAGAAGGGCTATTTTGGTGAGTATGGAGGCATTCATGTGCCCGGAGTATTAAAGGAAAAGCTGGACCATTTGGCTTCTGCCTTTAATGAGATCAAGAATGAGGATCATTTTGTCGATGAGCTTAACTTTTATTATAGAGATTATATAGGCCGGCCGTCTCCTTTATATCTGGCACAGAGGCTTTCGAAACATGTTAATTCCCGGATATATTTGAAGCGTGAGGATTTGAATCATACCGGGGCCCATAAGATCAACAATACCGTGGGCCAGATTCTGCTGGCCAAACATATTGGAGCTACTGAAATTATTGCGGAAACAGGAGCAGGTCAGCATGGTGTTGCCACAGCAACGGCTGCAGCTTTAATGGGAATTAAGTGCAAAATTTTCATGGGGAAGAAGGATGCCGAACGCCAGCAAATGAATGTATACCGGATGAAGATTCTCGGTGCCGAGCTGTTCACAACCGACAGGGGTACGGCTACATTAAAGGATGCCATTAATGCCGCTTTGGAATATTATGTGGACCATCCCGAGGCATTTTATTTGCTTGGGTCGGCAGTAGGTCCTCATCCCTATCCCTCGATGGTCAGATATTTTCAGAGTGTGATCGGTGATGAAGCGAAACAACAGTTTCTGGAGAAGGAAAATAAGCTGCCGGACGCTGTTTTTGCCTGCGTTGGTGGGGGATCCAATGCAATTGGCATGTTCTCCGGTTTTCTGGATGACCCGGAGGTGAAAATATATGCTGCCGAAGGTGGTGGGGAAGGTGAGGTACTGCATAGAACGGCTTCCACATTGGTTATGGGAAGCCCGGTTGTATTTCAGGGCACCTACTCTTACTGTTTGGTTGATAAAGAGCATAATCCGATAGATACTTATTCCATTGCTGCAGGTTTGGATTATCCGGGTGTGGGACCGGAGCATTCCTATCTTAAGGATACCGGGAGAGCCGAATATTTTAATGTTACGGACAAAGAAGCTATTGAAGCTTTTAAGACCTTGTCCGGTCTGGAGGGAATTATTCCTGCTATCGAATCTGCTCATGCAGTTTCACTGGCCATGACGATGATGAAGGATCAGGATGCTGTGAGTATTATTAATCTCTCCGGGCGCGGGGACAAAGATATGGACAGAAAACTTATTTAGCGAAGTATATTTTTTGATGAAATTTAAAAGGCTGGTTTTGAATCTTTATGAAAAGGATTCAAAACCGGCCCTTTTGCGTTTTTAAAATTATTTATTTTTGTTTCTTTAAACAGGAAAGTTTGGGTTCATTGGATGAAAAAATATTCGAAGGAGGGGAGAAGCTGCCTTTGGTGGAAAGGTTCTATTCAGTGCAGGGGGAAGGCTTCCATACCGGCAAACCGGCTTATTTCATCCGAATAGGGGGATGTGATATTGGATGCCATTGGTGTGATTCAAAAGTGACCTGGAATCCGGATATTCATCCTCTTGTGGATGTTCGGGAAATCAAGGAATTGGTTCAGGAAACACCAGCTAAAGCCATTGTTGTTACAGGGGGTGAGCCCAGTTTATATAATCTCGATCCCTTGTGCAATACGTTGAAATCCATTGGTGTTAAAACATATTTGGAGACATCGGGCACTGGAAATTTTTCAGGGATATGGGATTGGATATGTCTTTCACCAAAAAAACAAGAACCCCCAAAAACCGTGTTTTCTAAAGCAGCGGATGAGTTGAAAGTGATTGTATACCGATATGAAGATCTGGAGTGGGCGGAAAGAGCAGCCAAAGAGGTCTGTGGAAGGTGTGAGCTCTATCTTCAGCCAGAATGGAGCCAATATAGTGTAATTATTCCTTCAATTGTTGAATATGTGAAAGACCATCCGGAATGGAGGATTTCCCTGCAGGCCCACAAATTTATGCGGATTCCCTGAAAGTTGAGATGAGAAAGGGGAGCGGTTCAGATTTCCCTGCACCCTGCTATAATTTTTTATATATGGTCCCGATCATACAGCCTAAATACTGAAAATTAAGAATAACCATGAAAAAATTGATATTTTTATTTATTGTCGCAATTTCCTTTTCCAGCCTGCAGGCTCAGGAACAATATTCAACCTCTTCAGATAGGGCGGCAGAGAGTATGGAAAAGGCCCTCCGGAATTATCAAATTAAGGAATATGATAAAGCTCTTGAAAATATCAGTGATGCCCTGGACAGGGATGATACGTTTATAGAGGCCTATATTGTAAGAGGCCAGGTTTATGAAGCCAAAGAAGATGATTCCCTGGCCCTGGATTCCTATAAAAAGGCTATAGGCATTGATCCGGATTTTTTTCCTAAAGTTCTTTATAGTGCGGGACTGATGGGAATGAAAATGGGCAAATATGATCAGGCAAAAGACTATTTTAACCGTTTTATTGAGAAAGAAGACATTGGGCCTATTTTTGCTGAAAAGGCCAAAAAGCGCATTCGTTCCTGTAACTTTGCCCTGGAACAATTGGAGAATCCCGTGCCCTTTGATCCCCAAAATCTTGGAGATAAGATTAACAGTGAGTATGGAGAATACTGGCCTTCCATATCAGCCGACGGGCAAACACTGGTCTTTACCAGGCTTATTCCCCGGGATGATCTGGATGAGGTGGAAAGCAAGATGGAGCAAGTGGATGAAGGCCGAAAGAAATTTATGGAGTCGTTAGTGCAAAAGAGCCAGGAAGATTTTTTCATAAGCCATAAAGAAGATACGGGTTGGACGGAGGCCAAAAATCTTGGACCTCCGATCAACACCAAAAAGAATGAGGGAGCCCAAAGCTTGTCAGCAGATGGTAAAACTATGTATTTCACTGCCTGCAACAAAAAGGGAGGTAAAGGTGGTTGTGATATTTATTATGCTAAGCTTAAGGAAACAGGCTGGAGCGATCCCGTTAACCTGGGGGCTCCTGTAAATACAAAACACTGGGAGTCGCAGCCATCCATTTCGCCTGACGGACAAACCCTGTATTTTTCCAGCAACCGTGATAAAGGTAAAGGTAAAAAAGATTTATGGAAAAGTACCAGAAAATCCGATGGATCATGGGGTGAGCCTGTCAATTTGGGTGATAGCGTCAATACTCCGGAAGATGAAGTGGCTCCGTTTATTCATATGGATAACAAAACCCTCTACTTCGCTTCCAACGGTTGGCCAGGTATGGGAAGCCTTGATCTTTTCAAGACCCAAAAAAAGGGGGAAGATTCCTGGGAAGAGCCCAAAAATCTTGGCTATCCAATCAATACCCATAAAAGTGAATTTGGATTGATAGTGAATTCGCAGGGATCAGATGCGTTTTATGCAAGCGACCGGCAAAAAGAGAGGGGAAAAGATATTTTCCGCTTTCAATTGTACCAGGAAATCCGGCCTATCTCAAGCTCTTATATGAAAGGAAAAGTTTATGATTCAGATAACCAGGAACCCCTGAAAGCAAAATTCGAGCTAATCTCCCTCGATAGCGGTGATGTTGTGATGGAGTCCTATTCTGATGAACAATCGGGTGAGTTTCTCGTGTGCATCCCCTCAAATAATAATTATGTACTAAATGTTTCAAAGAAGGGATATCTGTTTTACTCGGATAACTTTACATTGAAAGGCATCCATGAAGTAGATGAACCTTTCAGAAAGGATGTACCGTTGGATCCGGTTAAAGAAGGAGAGCGGATTGTTCTGCGCAATATATTTTATGCAACCGATTCGTCCAATCTTAAATCGGAATCCAAAGTGGAACTTAATAAATTATACCAGTTCCTTGAGGATAACCCTGAACTTGAGATTGAGATTTCAGGACATACAGATAATGTGGGATCTGAGGAGTACAATATGGAACTGTCAAGAGAGCGGGCGCGTTCGGTGTACAACTATCTTATTGAAAAAGGGGTAGATTCTGAGCGATTGTCATATGAAGGATACGGCGAAAGTGAACCTGTAACCACAAATGAAACTGAGGAGGGGAGAGCCGAAAACAGAAGAACAGAAATTAAGATTCTGGGAAATTTATGATAAGGGATATGAAAAAGGGAGGAAGAAAAGAATATCGGTTACTTCTTATCAATAAGTGATTTGATGTGCTCTATTTGTTTTTGTTTGTTTACTTCTCTTAAGTTCAATGCTGTTTGAGTGAAGTACTGGTGATGGGATATAAATTTTAACTGCATTTTATTCCATTCGTTGATGTTATCAATTTTATTCTGTTCTTTCAGTTCATTGTACAACGTATTGGAAACAGGTATAAAATCACTCCTGCCCAGATAATCCAGGTCAGCATCACATATGATCTTTTCGAGGAGATTACCGGGTTCAGGTGGGATTTTGGTGGCCATGATCAGGTCACAGATCCGGTCAATCTGTTCCTGGTTGTAGTGAAATTGGGGCAGGTATTCCTTGGCAAGCTGGGTACCGTAAAATTCGTGATTGTCATAAGCAATGATATGGCCGGCATCATGAAAGAGTGCTGCAGTTTTTAACAACAGAATAGCCTCATCGTCAACCCCTTCTCCGTATCCAATCAGTTCAGCCTGATTGACTACATCAATGGTATGCTTCACATTATGGTAGTAAAGGTATGAGGGAAGCTCTTTTTCCAGTTTATCTAATATTAATTCCTGTAGATCAGTGAATTGCCTGAGAAGGTATTTATTCATGAATATTTGATTGGGATATATTCCTACTTTCCTGTTTTGAGCAAAAGCGGGTTTTATTTTCTTTACGCGCAGTATTTCCATATCCCCCTTATATTTCACAGGAATTTTGCCATTAAAGTCACAGTTAAAAAATTGTTTGATTAACTCATAGGTCATGATAGAAACATTTATCTCTCCATATTCGCTCGCAGAAGCTATCCTTTTGGCGATATGCACGGTATCCCCTTTCAAATCATAGGAAAGCTTTTTTCTCCCATGAAAATTGGCAGTAACAGGCCCTGTATGAATGCCAATACGAAAATCCCAAAAATCCCTCTTCCCTTCTTCATCCCCGTCTTTTAAGCTCCTTATGAACTCTTTCATCTCCAAGGCTGCCAGTAGCACATCGATTGGATTGGTAATATTTTTTACCGGTACCCCTCCCGCACACATATAAGCATCGCCAATGGTTTTAATTTTTTCTATTTTATATTTTTTGACTATCTGATTGAATTCCAGGAATATATTGTCCAATTCATCCATGATGTCAAAGGAGTTATTCTTGTGAGCTATTTTTTTTATTCCCTGCAAATCAGCGAATAATACCGTGGCCATTTCAAATTTGAGGGAATGAGAGTTGGAGGGATGCTTAAACCCTTTCGGAAGATATTGGGATGGAATTTGTGCCAATATATTTTCCAGTTGCTCTTTTTCTTTTTGTATTTTATTTTTTTGACTGTTAAGGTCTTTAACATACGCAGTTAATTCTTTGTTCTCCTTGATAAGCTCGGAAATTCTGAAAAATAACTGTTCTTCTTTGTGTTTATCCATCTTGTAAGCAGTTCTTTATCTCCTTAACGAAATAATGGGATACAGGGTTATAAAATTATTTGGAAATTTTTTCAGTATTCTGCCAGCAAACTTGTATGCTGGTTAATAATTGATGATTCTCTATATCTTATGTGATTAAATGCCCTGCTTTCATTATGTTTTTATCAATAAATTTTTATATTTTGTCAATAAATTTGAAGACAACATTTTCGTTTTATTGTTAAATTAGCTTATTGTGAAAGGATGATAAGTTTTACCGGAAATAATAAAATGATCCTGGTTTCGCTGGTTCTTTTGGTATTCATTTTTTATACCAGGATTGTCTGGGGTCAGGAGGAGAAAATGGAACAAAGAGAAGAAAGGGAAGATGAATATGTCATTTTTTACCAGGACTCGCTTTCTTCCCAAGATTCAATCAAATTTACGATTGATAAAGACTCTTATGAATCGACTGAATCATTTTTTGATACCCTTAAAAATAAAGCGAAACAAAGTTCTATAATCCATAAGCTTTATAATTTATTGGTTGTTAATGATAAAAAGCAAGCCAGGCAGAATAATCGTATTGATGACTATAGCACTCCTTTTGAACAATATAGCGGAAAACCGATTAACCACATATATATACGTCAACTGGACGTTTTCGGTAACTCTATCACCGACACGTCTATGGTTACAGACCAGTGGTATAAAGAAGTAGGTAATTGGATACACCTGCCCACACATAAATCCATTATAAAAGATAACCTTCTTTTTTCATCCGGCGATACCCTTGATCCTTCTCTCTTAAGAGATAACGGTCGTGTTCTGCGAAATCTGCAATATCTTAAGGATGCCCGTTTGATTGTTTTACCCAGTGGCCTTCAGGGAGATTCTGTTGATATCATAGTCATTACACAAGATGTTTGGTCAAAAGGCTTTGATGTTAATCTTGGAAGTATCAGTTCGGGAGAAATCCAGGTATTTGATAACAATTTTCTGGGCTTTGGCCATAAAATACAAACCAATATCCAATTCGATTATTTCAAAAATTCCAATCCGGGAATTGAGGCAGACTACAATCTGAGTAATATTCAGGGTAGTTTTATCAATGGCCGTTTATATTATTTGGATGCATTTGAAACCCGGCGTTATGGTTTACAATTCAGCAGGGATTTTTATTCATACCGTACCCGGATAGCCGGGGGAGGCAAGGTTTATAAAACGAATACTACGAGAAACATTGTACAGGAAGACACCACATTCAATCAGGTAGATCTGGACTATATCAATCATGATATCTGGTTGGGGTATGCTTTTCCTTTAAGCTGGGGTGATGATTTTTTCAAGGATCGAAACCGTTTAATTCTCTCTGCAAGGTATAGAAACGACAGATTTTTTGAAGGCCCTCTGATTACCAAACGATACAATTACCAGTTTCATAACAATCAGATGCTACTGGGTAAAGTTAGCCTTTCAAGGGAGAATTATTACAAAAGTTCCTTGATATATGGATTTGGGCGTACAGAGGACATCCCCGTTGGTGATCTGGCAAGTTATACCTTCGGCTGGGAGATGGATGAATTTTTTCGCCGCTTCTATTCGGGCGTGGACTTTAGACATGGCGAATTTATCAGTGATTTCGGTTATCTTACTACTGAGATCGGGGCAGGAGGATTTTTATACAACAATAATATTGAACAGGCGACGATACGCTTTCGTACAAATTATTTCAGCAAGCTGTTCCATACTGAAAATATGAAGTTCCGTCAATTTCTTAAACTGGATTATTCAGTAGGCTTTAACAGATTTCCAGAAGAAACTTTGAATCTTGATAAATTAAGGGATATAAGAGGCTTTCCCAATTCAGATCTTTATGGTAATAAAAAAATGGTTTTTCGATCGGAAACGGTTGGCTTTACCAATATTTATTATTACGGTTTCCGGCTTGCCTTTTATGGGTTTTGCGATATTGGCATCTTAGGGCCTTCCAAAAAGTTCATTCTTCAAAATCCCGTTCAAAGTGGGTTTGGGATAGGCATGCGGCTGAGAAATGAAAACTTTGTTTTTAATACTTTTCAGATCAGGCTGGGGTATTATCCCTCCCTCACCCATGAAAACAGCTTTCTGGTAAATGTATCCGGGGAAAAATCCTTGAGGCCAATGAGATATACGCCTGAACCCCCTCAGGTCATAGATTTTTAGATTATATTTTCTTATTCAGGGGTGTTTAAACATATTTTTATATTTCTCAACCTCCTTTTTTTATTTTTGCAGACGGATTGAAATCGAGTGTAAAGATGTATCGGAAATTTCTGGAATTTATTCAAGATAATGATCTCTCCCGCTATGATGACCGGATTCTTATTGGTGTTAGTGGTGGGATTGACTCTATGGTAATGACACATCTTTTTTTAATGTCGGGTTATCGTTTTGCCATCGCACATTGTAATTTTCAGCTCCGGGGGGAGGAATCCGAAGGAGATCAGGAATTTGTTCAATCTTTTGCCAGAGATCATGACCTTATTTTTCATACAAAAAGATTCGATACAGAATCATTTGCTTCCGATAATAAGCTTTCTGTTCAAATGGCAGCCAGGAGGTTGAGGTATCAATGGTTTGAAGAATTGAAAGCCCAATACAATTATGATGTGGTAGCAATGGGGCACAATAAAGATGACCTGGTGGAAACTTTTTTTATTAATATTGCCAGGGGTACGGGTTTAAGAGGGATAACCGGAATAAAACCACGAAATGATTATGTTGTCAGACCCCTTTTATTTGCCACCCGGGAGGAGATCTCGAGCTTCAGCAGGGAACATGAAATCAGTTACCGGGAAGATTCATCCAACCTTACTGTCAAATACAGCAGAAATAAAATCAGACATCATATCATTCCGGAATTTCAGGAAATTAATCCGCGTTTTCTGGAAACTGTGCGGGAAAATACTGAAAGATTTCAGGAAGCTTATACCATATACATGCGAGCTGTTGAAGAGAAAAAATCGGAGTTGACTTTCCGTAAGGGTTCGGAGTTATATGTTGATATAGAAAAATTATTGAATCTGGAAGAGAAAAATACATACCTTTTTGAGATATTAAAGCCCTACCATTTTTCGAAAGAAATCGTTCGTGAGATTACTGATAATTTGAATGCTGAGCCCGGAAAGGAATTTTTTTCTCCTACTCACAAACTAATCAGGGACCGGGATTATTTAATTGTCACACCTGTGGAGGAGAAGAAATCAAGCCGTTACTATATCGATGAGGGTGCTCAATACATTAATGAGCCTGTCTGTTTGAAATTCAATTTGGTTGAGGATGTTGAAAATTATAAGATACCCGGGGACCCCCAAGTGATCTCCATTGACTATGATAAAGTCCAGTTTCCTCTCATGCTCAGGAAATGGGAAAAGGGTGATTATTTTAAGCCTTTTGGGTTTGACCACTATAAAAAACTAAGTGATTTTTTTGTGGATAGGAAATATTCGCTTTTGGATAAAGAACGGGCCTGGATTCTTGCCTCCGGAGAGAAAATCATTTGGCTTGTGGGTGACCGGTTGGACGACCGTTTCAGAATAGACACCGATACCAGTAGAATACTGGAGATTATGTGGATCAAAGATTCTTAAGGCTAACGGAAAATTTTATTCAAATACCCGTGGAGTTTTTTGTTCCAGCAGCATAAGATCAGCAAGCACCACAGCGGTAACAGCCTCAACAATTACAGGCATACGCAATGCAATGCATGCATCATGACGTCCCTTCACTTCAAGGTCTTCCATCTGTTCGGTTTCTATGTTCACTGTTTGTTGTTTTTTAGGAGTGCTGGAAGGGGGTTTTACTGCAACATTGAATACCATGTCGTTTCCGTTGGTAATGCCTCCGTTAATTCCTCCGGCGTGATTGGTTTCTGTTTTACCCTCTTTATTGATAATGGGATCGTTGTGTTCGCTTCCCAGCATCTCAGAAGCCTGAAAACCTGATCCGAATTCAATTCCCTTAATAGCGGGTATAGAGAATATGATATGGCTTATCAAGGATTCCACAGAGTCGAAGAACGGTTCACCGAGGCCAACAGGGACATTTTCTACCTTGCAGTTAATTAACCCTCCAATGGTGTCATTTTTTTGGATCGCATACTGAACAGCCTGGTCTATATCCTTCATACCACCGGCTTCAGTAAGTTTGGCATTAACAAAGACAGGGAAAATAACCTTTTTGGCAATGACACCTGCTGCCACAAGCCCAAGGGTCAGTCTGCCGGAAAAATGACCACTGCCCCGGTGATCGTTGAAACCACCAAATTTTTGGTGAGCTGTGAAGTCTGCATGGCCGGGTCTGGGTTTCTGAAGAAAATCCTTATAGTCTTTTGAATGGGTGTTTTGATTTCTAAATAATATGGTAATGGGAGCTCCGGTTGTTCTTTCCTGATAGATTCCACTGACAAATTCAGGGTGGTCCAGTTCTTTCCTGGGAGTTGTGCCTATTTTTCCGCTTTTTCTCCTGGAAAGATCCGTGTTGAATTCTTCCGAATTTATATTTATTCCCGCAGGGCAACCGTCAAGAGTAATGCCTATCAGGTTGCCATGGGATTCCCCGAATATAGAGATTCTGAATATATTACCGAAAACGTTCATAAAATTTGATGTTTGAAGTACTTGTCAAAGATAATAAAAAAAAAGGTAGAGCCGATCTATATATCCTCTCTACCTTTTTTAATGATGGCCACTCAATTACTTATTTATTTGTCTCCACTTTTTCTTTCTCCATATATTCTTCTTCCCATATGTCCTCTGTTAGTTCTTCCAGTTCTTTATCGTATTGGACCAGTCTCCTGTAATATTCATTGTCATTAAGCGATTCTTCCGCTTCTTCGCTTTCCCCTTTTGCGTGACGGGGCAGTATGTTCCTTCGGAAATTGTCATAATGGTCCCTGATGGAGCAAGGCATAAGCCAGTTGTTTGGATTGTCGGGATGAGCCTGGCCATATTCCCTGATCCATTTTCTTCCGTTTTTCATGAAATCGGAGAATAATGCATCAACAAGCGATTTTCCGTTGTTGTAAAGGTCGTACACATTATCCACATAATAAGGCACGAATACACAAGGCATAATATTGCCGTTCCAGTCAATGTAAAAGTAACCGCCTCTTCGTCCGTAGGCGATGCATCCGTTGACCAGTACGCCGCTATTCCAGAAATCAGCTACACAATATTGTTTTTCTGAGATGAGGTATTCCCATTTTCTGTATAATTCAACACGTTTTTCAGGAGGAACCATCAGGTCAAAGGCATGGGTGCTTCTGCCAATTGGCATAAGCTGGAATTGCCACATGTATGTAGCACCCTGCTGATCGAAATAATAATCGTAAAATTCATCTTTCATGAGGAGATCCGCATTTTCACTGGTTGCGGTGACGGAAATTCCAATGGGTACACCGGCATTTCTAAGGTTTTCTAAAGCTTCCCGTATTTTCTTATGAGTGCCTTTCCCCCTTCTGGCATCGGTTTCTTTTTCAAAACCTTCTACTGATATTGCAGGTGTAACATTACCCGATTTTCCAAGCCGTTCTGCTACCTCAGGCGTAATAAGTGTTCCGTTGGTATAAACCAGGAAGAAGACATCGTCATATTTCTCAAAGAGATCAAGCATGGTTTTTCCTTCACTTTTATACATGAAGGGTTCTCCGCCACTTATGGTTACAAAGCGGCTGTGGAATTTGTTCCGTACTTCATCCACTATCTTGTCCACAACGTGAAAGGGTAATTTGGCGCTAGCGTGGGGATCTGAAGAAGCATAACAGCCGGTGCACTTAAGATTGCATGCCTGAGTGGGGGAGAGGACAATGAAGTTCGGCGGATATTCCCCATATTGTTCTTTGAAATCTTCCAGTTTCTCACTGAATTTTTGTTTGTTAAGAAACGAATTTTCAATCAATACGTTAACAAGTCGTTTAAAAACGTTTTTGGAGAAATAGCCCTTCTCAACATTTCTTACAGAAGACCTCAGCATAGAGTTCATGAACTGGTACTTCTTCTTTTGCACTTCGTTCAGGGTATTCTCATTTTTTTCAACAATAGAGTCGTACAAGTAATTATCGAGCTTTTTTAGCAGATAATTTCTGCTCATTTTATTGTTTACAAGCTCACGCAGTACATTAGAAAATATAAAATCTTTCATAGTATATCTCCTTTTTTTTGATGTTAACACATTGTATTTTACTTTATACCAAATTTATTTTATCTACGATAAAATATCAAGAAATATTATGTTAAATTGGTGAAAAGTTTTGAAGACATACCTACTTGTGCGTTAATGATGGTATAAGAAACTTAATGATTTAGATTGTGCGCGGATTTTCAATTTATTTATAATAGTTTTAAATATTCCCCTCTCTTGCCTCATTTTAATTGGGCTCTTTCTATTAATTTTGTACGACAAATTTTAATATTTTCCCTTATGATAATTGGTATAGCCTTATTGATTACTGGAATATTTCTGGGTTATTGGTTGAGAAACCATTCAAAAATTTTACGGATCAGCTCGAAACTAACAGATGGTGCTATTTTTCTGCTTTTGTTTTTTTTGGGGGTTACGGTAGGTATGAATGAAAAAATTATATCGAATTTCCAGAATATTGGTCTGCAATCGCTTGTTTTAACTCTTTTTGCCACCATCGGAAGTATTTTGGTCACATTTGTGTTTTATAAATTCTTTTTCAGTAAACAATGAGGAATACGGTTATCATCATATTCTTTTTCATAGCGGGTCTGCTTTTTGGTATATATGCCTTTCTGCCCGAAGAAATGAGCGGTGATGAGATGACCGGGTTTGTGCTTTACCTGCTTCTGTTTTTGGTAGGTATTGGGGTAGGTTCCAATAAGAATACACTGAAATTGTTGAAATCGGTGAATCTTAAAATCTTTCTCATTCCCTTATCCGTGATTATGGGTACTTTTCTGGGAACTTTTATTTACTCCTTGATAGATAACTCCTTGAATTTGAAAGAATGCTGGGCAGTCGGTGCTGGTTTTGGTTACTATAGTCTGTCAAGTGTTTTGATAAAGGAAATTGCAGGTGAAAGTCTGGGCGTTATAGCTTTATTGTCCAATATTATAAGAGAAATTTTCACGCTTTTGCTCACTCCTTTTATAGCCCGTATTTTTGGTAAGTACGGACCCATTTCAGCCGGGGGTGCTACCTCTATGGATACCACATTGCCCATCATTACCAGATATATAGGAACCGAATATGCTGCTTTGTCCGTTTTTAGCGGACTTGTATTAACCCTCCTGGTTCCTTTCATTGTACCTTTGATTTTGGGATAAACCCGGGGGGAAGTTGATGCGATAAAGGCTTGATGTTTTTAAATATTGAATAGCCAGCCTATGAAAAAATGAACAATATAGCAGGCTTTTTGTTTGCCATGTTAAATTTTATAGATATGAAAAAGAACATAGGAAAAACGGACAAAACAGTACGCATCATTTTGGGTATGCTCATTGGAGTGGCAGGTCTTTATTTTCAGAGCTGGTGGGGTTTGTTGGGGCTGATTCCCTTACTGACAGCTTTTATGGGAACATGTGGCCTGTATCTACCATTTGGAATTAGCACTTGTTCCACAAAAACGGAATAATGCGAACAATCATTCAGGATCAGTGTTTTTGAGATTGACGTTTTCTCAGAAGCACTGATTTTTATACATAGTTTTTCACAGCCTCAGCCGCTTCCTGAAGCGTTACAGCAGATTTTACCTGTAATCCGCTTTCATCGATCAGCTTTTTGCCCTCCTCCGCATTGGTGCCCTGGAGTCTGACTACAACAGGTACCCGGATTTCACCCAAAGCGCTGAACGCCTCCGTAATGCCTCTGGCAACCCTGTCACAACGTACAATACCTCCGAATATATTGATTAAAACCGCTTTGACATTGGGATCTTCAAGTATAATTCTAAACCCTGCCTCAACCGTTTCAGCATTGGCAGATCCGCCTACATCCAGGAAATTAGCCGGGTGGCCTCCCGATAGTTTAATGATATCCATTGTGGCCATCGCCAGACCGGCACCGTTTACCATACAACCCACATTCCCATCCAGTTTGATGAAATTGAGATTGTTTTTGCCTGCTTCCACTTCTGCAGGATCTTCTTCAGAGGTATCCCTTAAATCCAGATAATCCTTGTGGCGGAATAAGGCGTTGTCATCCAGATTGATCTTGGCATCAGCAGCCAGAATTTTATTGTCCCTGGTCTTGAATAGCGGATTGATTTCTATGAGTGAGGCATCCGTATTCAGATATGCATGATAAAGTTTCATAACGAATCGTACCATCTCTTTAAACGCTTTCCCATCCAATCCGAGATTAAAGGCGATTTTTCTGGCCTGGTAGGATTGAATGCCTAATCCCGGGTGAACTGCTTCCTTAAAGATCAGATGCGGAGTTTTTTCTGCAACAGATTCAATATCCACACCGCCTTCGGTGGAATACATGATAAGGTTTTTGCCTGAATCCCGGTTTAGCAGAACCCCCATATAAAATTCTGCCGGCTCACTTTCTCCCTCGTAGTATATGTTTTGTTCTATCAGTATTCTATGTACTTTTTTCCCTTCTTTCCCTGTTTGATGAGTAATGAGATTCATGCCCAGAATATTTTCCGCATGCGTCTTTACCTCCTGCAGGGACTTGGCAATCTTAACGCCGCCTCCTTTGCCTCTTCCACCGGCGTGGATCTGTGCTTTAACCGCCCATGTATCCGTGTACGTTGCTTCTTGTATGCTTTTTGCCGCTTCGGTGGCCTGGCTGACCTTGTTGATCATAATCCCTTCGGGCACTGGAACCCCGTTTTCCCTGAGTAGATTTTTTGCCTGGTATTCATGGATATTCATTATCGTATGCTTTTTATAGATCACTTTCTACGAAATTATGGAAATTTTGTGTATTCCCAATAAGTCTTTATCTGCTTTGCATTTTTGGGACCTGTTAAACCGGATTTTTACCTGTTTGCCTCCGTTCATGGAAAGATTGCCTAGGGCTATTATTTAGATTGTTTTTAAATTATTTGTTATTTTAATAACAGTGTTAAAAAAATAACAATAAATTTTTATATTTGCACGTATGAATGATAATAATTTAACAAAAGTTCGCAAACAGAATGCTGTTATGAAGGTATCCGAAATTGCCCGGCTCATAAATGCAAATATCGTATATGACAGTAAGGAAGATATTGAAGTATCCAAAGCATTTGCATCGGATCTGATGAGCGATGTGCTCACACTGGAAACAGACAATACATTGCTTATCACTGGATTGGCTAATGTACAGGCTGTTCGTACGGCAGAAATGTCGGATATCAACTGCATCGTGTTTGCAAGAAACAAAAAGGTGAATGAGGCTATGAAACAGGTGGCCGAAGAAAATGATATCGTGCTGCTTGAGACACCCTTTTCGGTATTTAAAACTTCAGGGATACTATATCAGGAAGGTATCAAACCCATATTTTGACTCATGGAATTTGAATATGAAATAAAAGGAGGCGATTTTTCCAGGGCCGGTTTTGCTTCCAGTCACCTGAAAAAGATATTGAAGCAGATCAATATTGATCCCAGGCTGATCAAGAAGATCGTAATTGCCCTTTATGAGGCTGAAGTCAACATTGTGGCTCATGCATATGAAGGAAAAATTAAGGTGAGCATTGAACCCGAACGGATTAATATGGATGTTTCTGATGAAGGACCGGGAATTGAAGACATTGATAAAGCCATGGAAGATGGATATTCTACTGCTTCAGATGAGGTGAGGGAAATGGGCTTTGGAGCAGGTATGGGTTTGTCCAATATAAGAAATAACGCGGATGAGTTGGAAATTAACAGTACGGTTAGTCAAGGAACTGAACTGAAAATTGTCAAAAAACTAACAAATTATGAATAAACAAGCTTTTCATCATGCATTGAAGATACAAAAGGAGATTTGTATCGGTTGTGCCCATTGCATGAATGTGTGTCCTACCGGTGCATTACGGGTGCGTGAAGGTAAAGCGGTTTTGCTCGAAGAAAGATGTGTGGATTGTGGAGAATGTTATCGTGCTTGTCCTGTGAATGCAATTTCTGTTGAACAGGACGATTTTAACCGGGTATATGATTTCAGTTATAGTGTAGTGCTGGTACCGGAGATTTTATTCGGGCAATTTCCGGAAGATGTGGATAAAGATTTGATCAAAGAGACTTTACAGGAAATTGGTTTTAATGAGGTGGTGGAGGTTGAACATGCAGCAGAAATACTGAAAGACAGCACAAAAGCATATATCCGGAATACCAGCCAGGAGAAGCCGCTTATTTCTGCTTTTTGTCCTGCCATAGTGCGGCTTATTCAGGTAAGATTTCCCTCTCTGGTGGCTCAGATAATTTTGCAGAAACCTCCGCTGGATCTTACTGCCCTTTACTACAAACAGAAACTTAGCGATCAGGGCATGGATCCTGCCGACACAGGCATCTTCTATGTCACCCAATGTGCGGCCAAGATTGCCTCAGTAAAAAGTCCGGTAGGCGATACCCATGCTAATATCGATGGAGTGATCAACCTGGATTTTCTGTATAATAAAATTTATTCCACATTGAAAGCCCGTAATGATTCCAGGGAAGCTACCTCCTCTTCTGATGATACCCTTTCATCTGAAGGCGTTAGGTGGAGCCTTACCCACGGAGAGGCGGATAATTGTGAAGGTAGATGTCTTGCAATTGATGGAATAAACAATGTCATTGAGATTCTTGAAAAGGTAGAAGACGGGGAGATGGATGATGTAGACTTTCTGGAACTCCGGGCTTGCGATGAGAGTTGTGCCGGGGGCATACTTAATCCCGCCAACCGGTTTTTAACTGTGGAACGCTTAAGAAATAAAGCCAAGAAGCTGAAACTAGAGGAGATCTCGGGAGAAAAGTCTGAATCGGGTATCATTAACTATGAATGCTACTTGCTGGAGAATATAGAGCTGCATCCTGTTACTCCCCGGTCCATAATGAAACTGGATGAGGATATGACCCGTGCGCTTAAGAAGATGCGCAGAGTGAAAGATCTGATGAATACATTACCAGGGGTGGACTGCGGTGTATGTGGAACTCCCAGTTGTTCGGCGCTCGCTGAGGATATTGTGAATCATGATGCCAGCCTTAAGGACTGCATTTTTATACAAAGGAAATATGAACACAATAACCTTCAACGGCCTGAAGATTCTTATGAGATCATGAAAAATATATGGGGAAAAAATAAATTGAATAACAATAAATAAAATAGAGCTTTATGAACGTGTCAGATTTGGTAAATGATTTAGGGTTGGTTGTATATAGCGGTAAGAAGGGTTTGGAACGAGCCATAAAAGGAGGGTACACTTCAGATCTCTTGAGTGATGTGATGGGAAATGCAAAGGAGGGGCAGGTTTGGGTAACGTTACAGACCCATAAGAATGTAGCCGCCATTGCATCACTCAAAGATCTTGCTGCAGTGATACTGGTAAAAGGTAATCGTCCCGATGAAGATACCGCGCGGCATAGTGATGAAGAAGGAGTGCCTGTACTGGGAAGCGATCAGAATGCTTTTGAGATTACAGGCCAAATATATGAAAAACTTAAAGGGCATGAAATTATATAGAGCCGACCTCCATATCCATACCGTATTGTCTCCCTGTGGCAGTCTGGAGATGAGCCCCGGCCATATTATCTCCAGGGCTAAAGAGAAAGGTTTGGATATTCTTGGAATCACCGATCACAATTCAACCCGGCAATGTAAGGTAATGAAACAGGTCGGTGCCAGGGAAGGGATTCATATTTTATGCGGTGTGGAGATAAACACAAGGGAAGAGGTTCACTGTCTGGCTTTTTTCGAACATGCCGGAAGTCTTGAAGCTTTTGAGAAACTGATAGACAATCACTTGCCCGATGTCAGGAATGATCCTGAAAAATTCGGTTATCAGGCAGTGGTGGATGAAAATGAGCAAATACTGGATCAACCAGAGAAGCTGCTCATAAATGCCATCGATTTGAGTATTGAAGCGGTTGAAAATAAGGTCCATGAGATGGGAGGCATTTTTATTCCTGCCCATATCGACCGGGTGCGGAACGGTATCATTGCTCAGCTTGGTTTCATTCCCGGCGCTTTACACTGTGATGCCCTGGAAATATCTCCTTTTACTGATCATAAGAGCATCCTGGCTGAGTATGATTATTTAGAGAAATATATGTTTGTTCAGGGCTCAGATGCACATTATCCTGAGGATATAGGTAAGGGGTACACCTTATTTTCCCTTGAAAATGCTGAATTTGCCGAGATTAAGATGGCTTTGGGTGGTATTAACGGACGAAAAACGGAGATTGTATGAAAACCTTGTCGTATCATATATTGGATATAGTCCAGAATTCCATTAACGCAGGAGCTGATTTGATAGAAATCGCTATCAGCGAAAACGATCAAAAGGGACTTTTTACCATTATCATCGAAGACAATGGTAAAGGGATGGATCGGGAAACCCTCCGAAAAGCCATAGATCCATACTTTTCTACAAGAAAGGAGAGGAATGTGGGTTTGGGACTGTCTTTGCTCAAACAAAATACCGAAAGAACAGGAGGAAAATTTACAATGGATTCCACTCCCGGGGAAGGAACCCGTGTACAGGCCGAATTTGTAAAGCATCATATTGACTGCCCTGCTATTGGTGATTTGGCCGGAACCATTCATCAGATTATTGTATCCAACCCCGGGAAGGATTTTGTTTACCGGCATAACAAGAACAGCGTAGGTTTTGAGATCGATTCCCGGCAGATAAAAGAGGTTCTGGACCATTTGCCGCTTTATCATCCGGAAATAAGCCAATATATAGATGAAATGATTCGGGAAAACCTGAATGAGCTGAGGGAAGAAGCCGATACAATCAATGAATTTCCTTGATTGTTATCCATTTGTTTATTATTTAGAATCTGTCTAAATTAAATGTTAATTTAATAACAGTGTTAAAAAAATAACAATAAATATTATATTTGTATCGATATTCATGTAATGATAAATAAACAAAATATCCATTTTAAAATATATTGAGAACTATGGCAAAAATTAAATCTCTTGACGACTTAAAAAAGAAAAAAGAGGATCTGCAAAAAAAGGTAGATCTAAGAGAGCGTGCCGATCATCCTGAAAATTTTGTTCAGATCAAGGTGGGAATGGCTACCAGTGGGATTGCTTCAGGTGCAAAAGAGGTGATGGATTTTTTGGTCGGGGAATTGGAAAAGCGAAATGTAGAGGCTGTTGTAACTCAGGCAGGAGATATGGGTTATAGCTATGCCGAACCCACCATTGAGGTGAAAAGACCCGGTGAAGAACCTGTGGTTTTTGGATATGTGGACACCAAAAAAGCGGATGAAATTATTGAAAAATATATTAAACGCGGGGAGTTGGTGGATGGTGTGCTGCCACAGAATTACAGAACAATCGATGAGGAATAATCAAAAACAGGAGGATTGATCATGGCAAACTATAAGATGCACTTGCTTGTTTGTGGTGGCACAGGATGTCGTGCCTCAGCAAGTGATTCCATTGGAGAGAGTCTGAAACAAAAACTTGAGGAAAACAACCTCGAGGATGAAGTTCAGGTTATCATGACCGGTTGTTTTGGCTTTTGTGAACAAGGGCCTATTGTTAAAATACTACCGGATAATACATTCTATACGCAGGTTAAACCTGAGGACAGTCAGGAAATTGTGCAGGAACACGTCATCAAGGGCCGACAGGTGGAGCGATTGCTTTATAAGGATCCTGAGAAAGGTGAACCCATCCATGATTCCAGGAAGATGGATTTCTATAAAAAACAGATCAGGATAGCCCTCAGAAATTGTGGTTTCATTGATCCGGAAAACATTGATGAGTACATTGCCAGGGATGGATATTTTGCTTTGGGCACTGTACTGAAGGATATGAGCCAGGAGGAAGTGATCAGTGAAATTAAGGAATCCGGGTTAAGAGGCCGTGGGGGAGGAGGATTCCCCGCAGGCTTGAAATGGGACTTTGCCTATAAGAATGAATCCGATCAGAAATACGTGGTTTGTAATGCCGATGAAGGCGATCCGGGTGCTTTCATGGACCGTTCCATACTTGAGGGCGACCCCCATGCTGTGCTCGAGGCCATGACCATTTGCGGTTACGCCATTGGCGCCGATAAGGGGTTGATTTATATTAGAGCAGAATATCCCTTAGCGATCAAGAGACTTAAAATTGCCATAGATCAGGCCAGACAATACGGTTTGCTGGGAGAAGGTATTTTTGACACCGGTTTTAATTTTGATATACAGTTGCGTTATGGTGCAGGCGCCTTTGTATGCGGTGAAGAAACGGCTTTAATCCATTCCATGGAAGGAGACCGAGGCGAACCTACCTTTAAACCCCCTTTCCCTGCCGAATCAGGTTATCTTGGAAAACCCACAAATGTAAATAATGTGGAGACTTACGCCAATGTTCCGGTGATCATCAATAAAGGTGCCGGATGGTATAGTAAGATCGGAACGGAAAAATCCAAGGGTACCAAGGTTTTTGCATTGGCCGGAAAGGTTAATAATGTTGGACTGATAGAAGTGCCAATGGGTACAACGCTCAGAGAAGTGATCTTTGAGATTGGCGGAGGCATTAAAGAAGGAAAGAAGTTTAAGGCAGTCCAAACCGGTGGCCCATCAGGAGGATGTTTGACGGAAGATCACCTGGATACCCCCATCGATTTTGATAACCTGCTGGCGGCAGGATCCATTATGGGTTCAGGTGGTATGGTGGTTATGGATGAAGACGATTGTATGGTGTCGGTCGCCAAATTCTTCCTGGAATTCACCGTGGAGGAATCCTGCGGCAAGTGTTCTCCCTGCCGGATTGGAAATAAGCGGATGCATGAGTTGCTTGAACGAATTACTCAAGGGAAAGCTGAAAGAAAGGATATTCAGCGTCTTAAGAATATGAGCCACGTCATTGCCGATACTTCCCTGTGTGGATTGGGCCAGACCGCACCAAGTCCGGTGCTTTCTACACTGCAAAATTTCTGGGATGAGTATCTGGCTCATGTGGAGGATCAGCGTTGCCCGGCCGGAGCTTGCAAAGAACTCATGCGTTACGAGATTATCCCGGAAAACTGTGTGGGCTGTACCGCATGTGCCCGTAAATGTCCGGTCGGGGCAATAACCGGCGAAAGGAAACAGGTGCATTATATCGACCAGGATAAGTGTATAAAATGCGGTGCATGTGTGCAAGCTTGTAAATTTGATGCGGTAATAATAAAATAAGGATATAACAATGGAACAAGTTCAATTAACCATAGATGATAAGCAGGTTGAGGTTCCCAAAGGAACGACCATATATAAGGCAGCCAAACAGGTTGGTATTGATATCCCTGTGTTATGCTACATGAATCTGGAAGACATTGGTGTGGAAAATAAGCCGGGAGGATGCCGGGTGTGCAGTGTGGAAGTGGAAGGCAGGAAGAATCTTGCCCCTGCCTGCGCAACGGAGGTGTATGACGGAATGGTGGTAAAAACCCATACCATGCGGGTAATCAATGCGCGAAGGACCATCGTGGAGTTTATCCTCTCCGACCATCCCAAAGATTGTTTGACCTGCAAGAAGTCAGGTAACTGTGAGTTGCAGGATCTGGCAATACGGCTGGGAATCCGTGAGATCCCCGGACAGGAATACGCGGAGATGTCAACCTATAAAACCGATTATTCACCTTCTATCGTTAGGGAGCTGGACAAATGCATTATGTGCAGAAGGTGTGAGAAAATGTGCAATGATTTCCAAACTGTTGGCGCTTTGTATGCTTTTAACAGGGGTTTTGATGCAGCGGTGGCACCTGCATTTGAAATGGACCTGCAGTATTCACCCTGCACCTATTGTGGGCAGTGTGTAGCTGTTTGTCCCACCGGTGCCTTAACTGAGGTGGATCATTCCCGTGACCTGATCGATGCCATTTCCGATCCCAATACAACGGTGATCGCACAGACGGCACCCGCTGTTCGTGCAGCATTGGGTGAGGAATTCGGGTATGAGCCCGGTACCCTCGTTACCGGAAAGATGGTTACCGCCCTGCGCAGACTCGGATTTGACTATGTTTTTGATACCGACTTTGCAGCAGATTTGACTATCATGGAAGAAGGAGCTGAATTGCTCGAGCGTCTCTCTAAATACCTGGATGGCGATAAAGAAGTGAAGATGCCAATGCTGACTTCCTGTTGTCCGGCATGGGTTCGTTTTATCGAGCATCATTTCCCGGAAATGAAAGATATACCTTCATCGGCTCGTTCTCCCCAACAGATGTTCGGCTCGGTAGCAAAAACTTATTTTGCGGAGCAGATTGATAAGAAAAGGGAAGATGTGGTGGTGGTATCCATTATGCCCTGCCTTGCCAAGAAATATGAAAGCCAGCGGGAAGAGTTCAGGGTAGATGACAACCCGGATGTGGATTTTTCTGTTACTACGCGTGAGTTGGCCCATCTGATCAAAGAGGCGAATTTCCATCTGAAAGATATGGAAGACGAAGATTTTGACCGGCCTATGGGTGAGTCTACCGGTGCGGGCGTCATGTTTGGGACCACCGGAGGTGTGATTGAGGCAGCAACCAGAACAGCCTACGAAATGTATACGGGCAATAGCCTGGATGAGCATATTGAGTTTGAACAATTGCGGGGATTTGAAGCCATTCGGAAAGCTACCGTGGATTTTAACGGCACACAGATCAATATTGGTATAGCCCATGGGTTAGGTAGTGCAAGAAAGCTTCTGGAAGAAATAAAGGAAGGGGTATCGGAATTCCATGCTATTGAAATCATGGCTTGTCCAGGTGGATGTATTGGTGGAGGAGGACAACCCTTACATCATAACGATACAGGTATCCTTAAGGCACGACAACAGGCAATATACCAGGAGGATAAAAATAAACCGATCAGGAAATCTCATGAAAATCCTGAAATTAAGAAGCTATATGAGGAATATCTTGGCAAACCACTGGGAGAAAAAGCCCACAAGTTGCTACATACCCGGTATTTCGATTTGAGCCGGAAAATTGAAATCGAATGATTTATCCATTTAAAATCAGGAGGAATAACTCATGTCCAGTATAAAAGTAAAGTTAAAAGAACAGGATCTGAATAAGATACAAGAGATATGCAAGGCTCACGGCAAAGAGCCGGGTGAATTGATCAACGTCCTGCAGCAAACACAGGAACATTTTGGTTATCTTCCTGCTGAAGTACAGGAAGCAGTAGCCAGTGAACTTGGTGTCCCTGTAGCAAAGGTGTATGGAGTGGTTACTTTTTACTCATTCTTTACCATGATCCCGCAGGGCGAACATCCCATTTCCATTTGTACCGGTACTGCATGTTATGTAAGGGGAGCGGATAATGTGCTCCAGGAATTCAAAAGACAATTGGGAATAGAAGTTGGAGAAACCACAAATGACGGTAAATTTAGTTTGAATTGTCTCCGCTGTGTTGGAGCATGTGGACTGGCACCTGTTGTGCTGGTAGGTGATAAAACCTACGGAAGGGTTGCACCCGACGGTGTGAACGAGATCCTTGCCGAATACAAAGATAACGAAGAATAAATTTTGGGTTAGGGGTTCACTGAATGGTTTCAGTGGTTGGTAAAAGGTCGCAGTGATTTATCTGCGGCCTTTTTTTTTACGTGTGTATGTATTATGGGTAAAAGCCATACCGTGGAGCAAAGAAGTGAATTATTTTCTGCATTGAATTCAACCCGCAGGGAGTTTAAATCCTTCCTTCATAGGTTGGAAATGACCTTCAAAAGGATGAATAATGACCCCTCAGGGGATTGGAAATGACCCTTCTTTTTATTTTCGTGCATTTTTTGGCAGAAAACAAATTCTAATATCCAATTTCTAAATTCTAAACAATATCAAATGACCAAATAAAGAAATATCAAAACGAACAAAATAGGGCTCCTGTTTTGATTATTAAAATATTGGATCATTGGAATTTGTTTGGAATTTAGGATTTCCAGTTTATCTGGGTTAGGAGGACAAAGATGATCCTCAGAGGGGTCATAATACGCCCATTTGGGTGTAAGTTATTTCCCCAAAAGATTATTCTATGATCAGTTTTTTGGTATAGATATCTTCTCTTGAGCGTATGCGGAGAAAGTAAACTCCTGCCTGACTTTCCGGGATGGTAACGGTATGGTTTTCGTTAGCACCCATTTTGTGGATTTTTTCATTGTAAATCCGCTTTCCTCCTATACTGAAGATCTCCACCTGAATATCCCTGTAAATTTTATTTTTGAAGACAATATTGAAATGGCCTGATGTAGGATTGGGAAAGAGATGAATTTCTCCATTGCCGGTAGAAATTTCATCCGTACCAACAGCACTTTTAGACTCAAAAGCCACCAGTATGGAGTCAGAATCGGAGCATTGACCGGAGCTCCCGGTTACTGTATACTTGAGCGTATCTTCCGTCTCGCCGTCATAAGTAACCCAGGCTGTGGCCCCTGAAGTGGAAATCAGCCCTCTGTCCTCGGATCCTTCACCGGACCATTCGTATTGATCGGCCTCTCCATTGATCTGCAGCTCTACCGTATCGCCAATTGAAGTCTCTACTGCCAACGAATCAAAGAAGATGTGGAGATTCTCTGAAATAAGGAGATCGTCCACTTTGCTTGTGGAATCTTTTCCATTGGCTCCTTCAGTTGTTAGGCTGATGGTTTTTGTGCCGTTTGTGCTGTAGGTGACATCGTGTGGGCCGGGGCCTGTAGCTTCTGAAGGTTGCGCCCCTTCACCGAAGTACCATTGATAGGAGTCGATATCCCCTGATGATTTGTTTGTAAAAGTAACTGTTTCGGAGATGCAGTAAAAATTCTTATCGGTATCGAAAGAGGCAGCTATATCTTTTTTCCGGGTATAAGCCCTGATGCATAGATCATATGGGCTATCTACATCACTTCCCAGAGCGCTCCATTCATCTCCGTCCGGACTAAACCAATGGGTGCCTGATTCTTCGATTTCAGGATCGGCATAGTCTGAAATACTGGCTTCCACAGGCAATGGATATTCATATCCATTCACATCGTATTTGACCTTAACATAAAATTCACCCTTAAGATCGGCTTTTATATCAAAAGTATAATACCCCGGATAGAGTATCTGCCGGTCTGTAACGGAATCTACCGGGTTTTCCGGCTGCCCCTCGTTGAAATCCTCGTAAACGGTAATGTCAATCACGCTCCCGTAATTATTGACATAGGTTCCCACCTTCTTGACGGCTTCATCCGGTTGTGCCTCGAACCGGGTTAAGCCGTATAGCACGTCCCGCTCGCCATAGCTTAAAGAGGTTACCATGCCCAGTTTGTCGTAATAATGCAGGGAATCGATGCTGGTATTGTCCCATTTGATGGGGTAAAAAGCATTGTCGGCAAGCACTTTGCTGTCTTTGTAGGCAAGGTAAAAGTATCCATTCTCTCCCCAATCTTCACTCCAACTGTTTTTAATGATCCATGCCCCTTTTGTATCCGGTGATTCAGAACCGCCTGTAACCTCTTTGTTGTCATCCCATCCGACAATAAGAATACCATGGTCTGATTGCTTATCACCGTCGTAATACCAGGTATAATCAGTAAAATTGTAGTATTCAAACTGATCACTGGCATACATAGAAGTGGCGACTGCCCCGTAATTCTTGATGATTCGCTTGACCTCATCAATGTCTTTGGGCAAGTAACGGGCTTCGGGCACCAATGCAAGGGGGTCTTCCCGGACCGTGCACTCCGAGCTATCAGTCAGCTCGTTGTATGGATCAAGCGTTTCATCTATCGGTCCGTCAAAACGATTCAAATAGGCGGTGGCCATGTACACATTGCCTCCGTCTGAAGGTCCCCATTCATAACCGCTGCAGACAACCATATTTTTTTCAGAAAGATCGTACGCGCTGTCTTTCAGTATCTTCCATCTCGACTCAATGGCTCCCAGTGAACTGAAGGCCCAGCAGGTGCCGAGTGTATCCTGATCCTTAACTTCTGTAACATAACCTTCTTCCCTTAGATCATAAGAGTCTGGTAATTGCTGACTTGCTTTCAGAGTTTCTTCCTTCTCATCAAAATTTTGAAAACTAACCTTATAAGGAGGTGGAACGTAACCGTTCTTCTTAGTTTCCGGCTGAGACTTTAGTTTTAATGATTCCCGGTATTCTTTAAATTCGGGGTTTAAGGGAGCCTGTTCCAGTTGCTCCTGGCCCGTAACAGAAGTATGGATGAATATCGAAGCAATAAAAAAGAGGTAAAAATACTTCATAACCGGAGATTTTGATTAGAAAGAAATGTTTTCAAGATGCCAGATCCTTTTATTTTGGAGCCAATTTGTTAATTTTGACTTCCGGCGGAAACAAACTTATATAAGATGGTGCAATATATGAAAAATACCCAATTTTTAACCGGCATTGGCATATTTTTATTGATTTTAAATACCTTCGTGGTTTCTGCAAGTGCATTTCAAACACGTTTTAATATGGAATCATATATTTTCAAAAATCGTTAAACCTTTAAAACAAACAATTGTGCAAAAATTAGGAATCTTAATCATTTTAACCGGAATCATTATGGGAGCATGTACCCAAAAACAAGAGAAGGACTCCTCAGAAGGCAATCCTTTTTTTACCGAGTATCAAACTCAGTTTAGCGTACCTCCTTTTGATGAGATCAAACCAAAGCATTACAAACCTGCCTTTGAAAAGGCGATGGAAACGCATAACGAGGAAATTCAGGAAATAACCGGAAACCCGGAAGATGCCACTTTTGAAAATACCATTGAAGCCATGGTATACAGTGGCAATCTGCTTGAAAACGTATCCTATGTTTTTTATGGTTTAAACAGTGCCAATACGAGCGATACACTTCAGGAGATAGCAAAGGATGTTTCTCCCGAACTTTCCTCACACAGGGATGAGATTATGCTTAATCAAGAGCTTTTTCAAAGGGTAAAAAGTGTGTATGAAAACAGGGATCAACTGGATCTGAACCGGGAACAGTCCTATTTGCTCGAGAATCTTTACTTGGATTTTGTTCGAAACGGGGCCAATCTACCTGAAGAGGAAAAGAAGCAACTGAAAGAAATCAACAAAGAGCTTTCATCGCTTACGCTTGAATTTGAACAGAATGAACTGAAAGAGACCAATGATTTCAAGCTGGTTATTGAAAAGAAGGAAAATCTTGCAGGTTTGCCGGAATCCGTTGTTCAAACTGCAGCTGAAACCGCTGCCGGGGAGGGACATGAAGGAAAGTGGGTTTTCACTACTCATAAGCCCAGCATGCTTCCTTTCCTCACCCATGCAGAGAACCGCGATCTGAGGGAGAAGTTGTATAAAGCCTATTTAAACAGGTGTAACAATGACAATGAATATGATAACAAGGAAATTCTCTCAAAAATTGTCAAGCTCCGCGTTAAAAAGGCCCATTTGCTTGGATACGACACTTATGCCGATTTCCGGCTTGAAACCAGAATGGCAGAGAACCCGCAGAATGTGACAGATCTTTTAAATCAACTGTGGGATGCTGCTCTTCCTGTTGCTAAGGAAGAAAGGGAACAGATGCAGAAGATCATCGGAGAGGAAGGAAAAGACTTCAAGCTGAAAAGCTGGGATTGGTGGTATTATGCTGAAAAAATGCGGAAACAGAAATACAATCTGGACGACAGTGAATTGAGACCTTATTTCAAGCTCGACAACGTTCGCCAGGGAGCGTTTGATGTGGCTACCCAACTGTTTGGCATCACTTTTCAGGAGATAAAGGATATACCCATGCCTCATCCCGATGCCCGGGCATGGGAAGTGAAGGAATCAAACGGTTCTCATCTGGGGGTGCTTTATATGGATTTCCATCCGCGGAGCAGTAAGAATGGAGGTGCCTGGTGTGGTAGTTATCGAAGCCATTATGAAACCCGGGATGGGAAGGAAATTCATCCCATTAAGACGATTGTTACGAATTTTACTACTCCGACAGAAAACAAACCGGCACTTTTGAGCCTGGATGAGGTGGAAACTCTGTTCCATGAGTTTGGCCATGCCCTCGACGGATTGTTTGCAGAGAATGCTTATCCGGAAACATTTGTGGCCCGTGATTTCGTTGAATTGCCCTCACAGATTATGGAACACTGGGGCGCTCATCCCAAAGTGCTTAAAGAGTATGCCAAACATTATGAAAGCGGCGAGCCTATTCCTGATGAACTGATTGGCAAGATTGAGAAGAGTCAATATTTTAACCAGGGTTTTGACAATGTAGAATATCTTGCTGCTTCTATGCTTGATATGGCCTACCATACCCTTTCCGAACCCAGGGATTTGGAAGTCATGAAATTCGAGCAAAATTACTTGGATTCTATCGGTTTGATAGAGGAAATTGAGCCCCGTTATCACAGCACCTATTTTAGTCATATTACAGGAGGCTATGATGCCGGGTATTATAGTTACATCTGGTCAGCGGTGCTGGACAACGATGCTTTTCAGGCCTTTGAAGAGAAGGGCATCTATGATCAGCAAACGGCAGAAGCATTCCGTAAGCTGCTGGCCAAAAACGGTACAGCCGACCCCATGGAATTGTTCGTTGAATTTCGGGGTCGTGAACCGAAAATTGATGCACTGCTGAAAAACAGGGGACTGAAATAACGATACCGTCTAAGGGCGTTAAACAGCTCTCGTAGTCAAAGGTTGTAAAATTGTTGTCTTGATTGATAAAATATTGGCTCCTTTAAAAATTTGGCTCCATTTAAAATAGCTGCCTGGTTGTATCGTTAAATAAAATGGCTTACCCAATGTAATACCTTGTCAATTTAATTGTAATCAATTGAATGTGTTTATTCTCGTCTTTAGGATGAGGTGATAAATACATCATGAAGGTATTATTACTAACTTTAAAATGAAATGCTTATGAGGTCGAAGAAGATAACAATAAATCTAACAATGATCTTAATGCTGGCGGTTTTTGCAGGAGCCTGCAAAAAACTGGGTAAAGAACGACTGATCCTTGAAAATTCTTCATCAGTGGAACAAAAAGACGCCCCCGTTACAGTTAAGCGTGAGAAAATAGAGGAAAAATTCGGACGCCCTGTTGCATTGAGCGAGACAGTACTTCTGCAGAATGAACAGGGAGATACCATCCCTTCTCAGTTAGACGATGTGGATGATGATGAAAAATGGGATGAGCTTGCATTTGTACATGATTTTGCACCCAACAGTAAAGATACCATTACCATGGAACTGGTGGATACTGCTGAAGCTCCCGAATATGAGCCCAGGACCAATATCCGTTTTGTAACCCTTGAAGAACCTGAACAGGAAATTCAGGAAGCCGAACGGCTGGATTATAAACAAACAGGTGAACGTGATGACGTTTACCAGATGGAAGGCCCGGCGTGGGAAAATGATAAAGTTGGATTCCGCAATTACTTTGATCCCCGCAATACAATCGATGTGTTTGGAAAAACAACCGATGAGCTGGTACTCGACGATGCCGGCATCAGGGGTCAGGATTATAGTGAAATGGATGACTGGGGAATGGATCTTCTTGAAATTGGAAGATCATTGGGTGCCGGTGCCATAGGCCTGAGAATTCAGGATTCATTGATACGCATCGGTCCGGAAAGCGAAGGTAGTTTTACCCGCATTATTGAAGGTCCTGTTCGTTCGCGGCTTCGTTTTGTATTCGGTGATTTGGTAGTGTACGACAATACCTATAGAGTAGTTCATGACATCACCATCTGGCCGGGAACTTATGGTTACAAAGGTGAAGTAAGTGTTCAGAGAGCTAAGGATGTTCCATATAATGAAGAGTTAATTATTGGTCTTGTCAATAAAGAAGTGGATTCGTTAACTATTGATGAACCCAATGATCAATATGTTTCCCTGATCACTCATAACGATCAGACAGTTCTTGGAGAGTATTTGGGTTTGGGACTTTTGCTGGAACAGGATAATTTCATTGCTTCCGCATCGGCTCCGGTGGCTGCTGAAGAAGCTACCGGCATCGTGGATTCTTATTTTGCTATGATGGATCTGACCGACCAAAAAGTAACATATCATATGTATGCCGGCTGGGAGAAATCAGAGCAGAAATTTAGTGAGAAAGACAGGTTTGTCGAATATGTAGCGCATCAGGCTCAAAAATTCAACACACCCATCGAAGTGGTGAAATAAAAGTAATCTCTCTAAGGCTTATGGATTCAGCAGAAAAGGGGGGGTGATTCCCCCTTTTTTATGGGAACTAATTTGGTGAAGTGTGGGTTGCGGTATTTAACCAACAAAAATCGATTTATAGAGTCTTATGGAAATATGAATTTACTCGAAGTAGAAGTCGCTTTTAATTCGTTCCAGCTCATCATCCCGGAAATAAAAAATAAAGCGCAAGGTCCCGTCTGAATTGGCAAGTTGGATGGTATTCCCTACAGGCCGGTTTATCCCGAAGATGGATAGGAAGGTTTCTTTGTTCATACCCGGGTATACACATGAATCTAAAGCCAATTCGGGAGAAATGAGTTGAAGGTAGATCATCAGGTCTTTTTCCCGGCTTCTGTAAAATTTAATGGTGTCCCGCTTTCCTGAATAATGATAAATGGTATCTATCCGTGATGTGTCATGAATGTTACGAAAAGGTTCCTTTCTTAAGGAGAGCATTTTTGAGTGATTTTCCCGGAGGGATTGAATTGTAAAAGCCTCAGCGGCCTTATTGGTAAAGCTGTCAGTTGTAAAAACGGGTATATCTTTTTTTGTTAATTTTTGGGAATACCTTGTTTCTATTTTCATTGTATCACATGCTTTACTTGAGGTTTTGGTGGCAATCTTTTTTGGATTACAACCAGAAAGCAAAGCCAGAACTATCAATAATAGGGTTATAAGCAGGTGTTTTATCATTTTTCCCAGGTTAAAGAAATGTATAATTTTTGTAATAAATGCCAGGGATCATAGATGATTTAGAATTTAATTCCTTCATCTTCAAAAACAAAGATAGTAAATATAAATAAGAAAATCATCCTCAATATTCCTGGATGTATATAAAAGATTTATCTGGCTCTTGGGGGGTGGGTTACCGCAGTATGTTCTGAGGCAAAATAAATTTTGTTTTTTTTACCTTCAAATTTGAAGGTTTCTGCTTTCTCTCTGTTACCGGAGGAAGCTTTTACTTCAAGAACATTTTCTCCTTCTTTCAGGGGAATCCTTGTATAGTAGATAGAGTAGGGGAGCGTTTGCCAGTTTCTGGTATCCGCTGTTTCGGTAAGGGTGTTGACAATGTTGACGATTGTTCCCAGGTTTTCATCTTCTTCGTCGGCTAAAGCTTCTAAAGCTTTCTTGGTGGCTATTCTCGCTATTGCATTTCCCAGTTCTCTCAGCATTCGGTCCCGTAGGGTCTTGAAAGCGATTTCATTGATGTCCTGGGCCAGTTCAAAGGAATATTTTTGATTCTGCGTATAAACCGCTGCATTTTTATAAACGGGTTTCCTTTCCAAGTATTTGGGGAAGGCAACTTTGAAAAAGCGCAGTTCGGAAAAAGCTTCCTTTTCTTTTTTGCTCTTGTCTCCTATATAAATGGGAAAAGAAACATCCAGTTCCCTGCTCTGCATAATTACATGATTTTCTCTGGGACTGGGCACCTTTGTAAAACGGATACTCCATTCGTCTTTTACAGGACCAAATCCGTTCAGCCAAAAAAAGATCACCTCACCGTTTTCTTTTGGCTGATATTCATAATCCATATTGAAAAGTTTCTCGTAATACCTTACTTCATCCTTAAATCCTGTAAGATGAGCGGTTCTTAACAAGTCTTTTTTTAGCTGCTCGGGAACACTCATGTTAAAATATTCCGTATAATCTTCCTTATAGACTTCAAAGGCATTCCGGTAGGCAATAAAGGCATTGTTGTAGTCATCATCTGCCTCATAGATCATACCCATCAGGTTGTGCGCAAATGCATCCCGTTGATAGCGGTTCTTATGGTCCTGATATTTATCGTTGAGTAGGTTTAATCTGATGTTAATTCTCCGGCATTCCACCAGGGCGCCTTCATAGTCTTCGAGTTGTATATAGTTCAGGGCGGTAAAATAATGAAGCATGACCGCCTCAAAATCTTCGGGTTTATAAGGTTTGATCGTAGGGTTTGTAACCAGGGAGAGGGCTTCCAGTCCGTAGTTTTTTATATAGTCTTCTATAATCAGGTCTGCTTCTCCAAAATGCCGGTTGCTTTTCTCATACTGGTCAAGCATCCATCCTACATAGCCATGATTCAGATAAAACAGCAGTTTATTCTTTCCTTCTTTTTTATGCTTATTATTCTGTAACCATTGATCCGCTTTTTGAAAGTTACCGCTGGTAATGTATTGTTGAAACCGTTGATTTTGTTGATAATAAGTAGCACATCCCCCTGCTATGATTCCAAACAAAAGGAACAGGAGAATTTGTTTTTTTCGTTTGGTTTTTACCATGAATATCTGAAAAATGGTCTACCAGGGCTTAATTATTGATATATTTTCTGATTTCCTTATCACCCATCCAAACAACTTCGTTGGTCTCTAAATTGGATAATTCAAGGCTTACCTGATAATTAACCACCTTTTCGTTTCTGTAGGAATCTACAATACTATTGATGGTGCCCTGCAGCATAAAGTCGGCCCCCAATTCCTGGCCCCATTGTTTTGCCGTTTTAGAGGAGGCAAAATCCTGCTGGTCGGCTCTCTCTGCTCTTAGTTCGTCTCGCTTGTCCCCGGCCTGAACAAGTCGGGCTGAACCATCCTTAATAATGGCTTTTTCAATATCTTTAATGAAGGTTTCTGCATTAATATGTTCATGGCTTTTGTTTCTCACCAGTCCTACAATTAATATAGGTCTTGCTTCATAGTTATTTTGTTTATAGTTTTCAAGCCATTTTCCGTTGATCACCTGGTCCGTTAAGGCTTCGGCCACCATGCGTGAATCTGTATCATTCCATCGTCCGCTCAGGTCCATCTGCTCGTCGCTGTCCATTCTTCTTACCTCCCTTTTGGGGCTGCAGTTATTGAGGACCGCGATTATGGAAGAAACCAATAAAACAAGGAGAAATGATTTTCTCATGTAATGATAGTTTAATAGATACTTCATTTAATATTGTCAATCAACGTTGTCATCTCTTTTTTCAATTCTTCGCTGGCTGGTACCAGCGGCAACCTCAGATGATTCTCAATGAGGCCCTTTATGTTCAATGCACATTTTATGCCAGCAGGGTTGCCTTCGGCAAATAATTTTTCTATAATGGGCAACATTTTGTAATGGATTTCCCGGGCCGATTGAAAATCATTCTTAAGGGCATAATTGATCATTGTTGCCCATTCTTTCGGGAAAGCATTTCCAACTACTGAAATGACCCCCTCAATTCCAATGGCCATTAAAGGAAGGGTAATGCCGTCTTCACCTGAAACTACCGTAAAGTCTTCGGGTTTATTCTGGATGATATGCATAGCTTGTGTGAAGCTTCCCGAAGCTTCTTTAACAGCAACAATATTGTCAAAATCCTTAGCCAGTTGTACAATGGTTTCGGGTGCAATGTTTTTTCCCGTACGGCCGGGCACATTGTATAAAATGACTGGAACAGGGCTTTTCTCGGCAATGGCCTTAAAGTGTTGATAAAGTCCTTTCTGTGTGGGTTTGTTGTAATAGGGAGTTACCGAAAGAATGCCGTCGATGCCCTGGAAATCGGTTTTTTCTATTTTTTCAAGAATGGCGGCCGTATGGTTTCCGCCTATTCCAAGCACAAAAGGCAATCCCCCCTTATTTGCCTCTTTGACTGTATCCACAACAGCTTTTTTTTCCTCGTCGGCAAGGGTGACCGATTCTCCTGTGGTTCCGAGAATAACCAAAAAATCAATGTAGTTTTCCCTCAGAAAATGGATGTGTTTCTTTAATGCGCCATGATCTATGGAATGATCTGCTGTAAAGGGTGTGGTTACAGCAACACCGGTACCAACAAACTTCTGGGTAGACATAACATTATTCCTCTTTATTGATTCGACTTATGTAATATTTTATCTGATCTATGAAATACTTGATATCTTGCTGGTCATCAATCCGAAACATCATGTCATGTTCTTTGCCCGATTTTGATTCTCTTCCGATCTTAAGCCGGGCTTTGGACAGATTGTTTACATATTTGGACGGAAACTGATCCGAAGGGGTAAGGTCAAACAGTATGTCAAAATGTTTGGCTGTGAATTTTTCGATGATGGGATCCTTGGGAATATACAGCCAGTTAAGATCCTGGGAAGTGAATATGTTGATCCGACTTACACCGATGTAGTTATTTGGGATTTCTTTCTCCGGGCAGTAGGCAAGCGTAAAGGTTTGAAGCTTTTTACCGGCCAAAAAATCAAGAAATTCCTTTATGGTTTGGTAAGATTGACTCTGGTCCAGCGAAAACAATACCCCTACTGTTTGGGCAGTGTCAAAGTTAAATACTGCCTTTTTCCGTGTAAAAGACTTTCGTCTTCTTCTTAACAGCCAGTTGGCCAGTTTTAATTTTGCCTTTTTCAAGATATTTACTTTATAAGAATTAACAGGTCTCAAATATATACATTTCTTGAAAGACTAATGACTGATCATCTTTAAAAATTCCTCTTCTGATATGATCCGTACCCCATTTTTTTTGGCTCTGTCCAGTTTTTTGGGTCCAATATCTTTGCCTGCCAGAAGGTAATCCGTTTTGGACGATACCGAAGAAGTATTCTTTCCTCCATGCTTTTGGATCATTTCTTTCAGTTCTTCCCGGGAATATTGGTTAAAGGAACCGGATATAACGATGCTTTTACCCTCAAGTTCGCTGCTGACTGTTTCTGTAGCATCCTCTTCCATTTCGAGTTTTACTCCGGCCCTTTTCAGTTTGTGGATAATTTCAAGGTTCTTGGGTTTTTTGAAATAGTCATGAACGCTTTTTGCGATTCGGGGTCCGATCTCATTGATGGCGGTAAGCTCCTCATAGGTGGCATTGGCCAGTTTATCGACGGATCGAAAATGTTCTGCAATCGTTCTGGCAACTGTTTCTCCGACGAAACGTATGCCGAGTGAATAGAGGACCCGCGGAAAAGGGACTTCTTTGGATTTCTGAATGCTGTCGATAAGGTTTTGAGCTGATTTGTCAGCAAAGCGCTCCAGTTTCAATAGGTCTTCTTTTTTGAGAAAATAAAGGTCACCCAAGTCCTTTACAAGGTTTTTCCTGTAGAGCGCATCTATGGTGGCTTCTGCTGCTTCGATATTCATGGCCCTTCTGGATACGAAATGTTCAATCTTTCCTTTAATTTGAGGCGGGCATCCGGTCTCATTGGGGCAATAGTGCCGGGCTTCTCCCTCGGGCTTGATCAGTTCGGTTTTACATTCAGGGCAATATTTGGGAAACTTGATTTCCATGCTGTCGGCAGGTCTTTTTTCCTTATTGACACCTACGATCTTGGGAATAATCTCTCCGCCCTTCTCAATATAAATGCTGTCATTGATTCTGACGTCGAGTAGTTTGATCTGATCCTCGTTGTGGAGGGATGCGCGTTTTACAATGGTGCCGCTCAGGTGCACCGGCTCCAGATTGGCTACGGGAGTAACGGCACCGGTCCGCCCCACCTGAAAGTCAACACTCACCAATTTGGTTTCTACCTGTTCGGCTTTGAATTTATAAGCTATGGCCCACCGTGGCGATTTGGCTGTGTAACCCAGTTCTTCCTGCTGGTCGTACGAGTTAACTTTGATCACCACCCCGTCAATATCATAGGGGAGGTTTTCTTTTTCCTTATCCCAGTAATTGATATAATCAAAAATCTCGTCAATGTTGCGGCATTTTTTTAACTGGGCGGAGATTTTGAATCCCCATTCTTTGGCTTTTATAAGGTTTTCATAATGATGTCGGTAGGGCAGGTTTTCTCCCACCAGGGAATAAAGAAAGCAGTCAAGAGGTCGTTTTGCCACCATGGCGGAATTTTGCAATTTTAATGTCCCGGCAGCGGCATTTCTTGGATTGGCAAACGGCGCCTCTCCATTCTTTTCCTTTTTGCGGTTGATTTGTTCAAAGGCCTGATGAGAAAATAATATCTCCCCCCTGATCACAAATTCAGCAGGATAATCATAGCCTCTCAAATTCAGCGGTATACTTTTTATGGTCTTTACATTATCCGTAACATCGTCACCCTGAATGCCGTCGCCGCGGGTTACTGCCCTTTCAAGCTTGCCATTCCGGTAGGTAAGGGCTATGGCTACACCATCATACTTGAGTTCACAAACATATTCAATAGATCCCGGGAGCTCTTTTTTGATCCTTTGTTCAAAATCGATGACTTCTTCAGGTGAGTAAGTATTGCCCAGGGAGTACATGGGATAACGATGCTTCACCTGGTTGAATTCCTTGTTGATGTCACTTCCAATACGCTGTGAAGGGGAATGCTCATCCTTTAAGTCGGGAAATTGCTCTTCAAGACGGATGAGCTCATTCATTAACGCGTCATATTCAAAATCACTAATGGCAGGCTGGGCCAGCACGTAATATTTATAATTATGTTCTTCAATCTCTTCCCTTAGTTTTTTTATTCTTTCCTTTGCCTCTTCCTTATTCATCATTAAAACGGGTTTGTACAAAATTAAAAAGCACTGATGAAAGAACAAGATATGTAATTCATTCTTTTTATTTCATTTATTCCCTGATTTTTATATGTAAAATGTGGCTGTTCAAAAAGTTTTTGTGTTCTTTTTGAACAGCCACTCAATTCTTCAAATTATTCCCGGGAAATGATCATTTTTGAAACTTACCCATCAGTTCAGCCCTGGCTATAGTATGTTCCTCTACTTTTTTGTCGAATTCGTCCATAGAGTTGATATTTCCCAGGGTTTCAGCATCAAGGGCATGGAGTCTGAAATAATACCTGTGTACACCGGAAGGCGGACATGGTCCACCATAATCTTCCTTTCCAAAGTTGTTCTCAACTTGTTTGCCTGGTACAGAATTTTCCTCAATTTTCCCAACATCTTTGTCAATGTCATAGACCAACCAGTGAACAAATGTTCCGATAGGTGCATCCGGATCTTTCACGCTTAAAGCAAAGCTTTTTGTGCCTCCAGGTACATTTTCCCATCGCAGTTCAGGATTCAGATCCTCTCCTTTGCAGGAATACTTTTTGGGGATAAATTCCTCGTTTTTGAATGCCGGACTGTAAAGTTCCATAGCAATACCTCCTGATTTTTTTTGTTTTTTATTTTTTTGTGAGCTTAATGATTGCAGTCCCACAATGAAAACAACCAGTACCAATCCAAGTGTAATAATGAAATACCGTTGGATTTCCTTTTTTGTCATCTTAAAATAATGAATTGATTTATTTTCAAAAGTACATAAATTACTTAGGATTGTCAATACATAAACCCAATAGTTATCAGTTCCGTTATCAAAAATTTTATACCTGCTACATTTTTATTATATTGCCATGCCAATATGTTGAATATACCAGGTTAAATATTGATGAACAAGGCGAACGGCTACTTTGGCTTCCTGGGTGTGAGAAATGATACTTCTTGTACGAAGCTGAAAATAGCTAAACGTCTTTTTACAAAAAAAAAAGGGGGATTCAAATGAAAGATATCAATGAATTCAAACGTCATGCCCATGAAGTGGTTGAATGGATAACCCGTTATTTTGAGGAAATAGAAAATTATCCGGTAAAATCGCAGGTTAATCCCGGTGAGATTTATCAGGAATTTCCCGATCAGCTTCCGGAGCAAGGGGAAAATATTTCTCAGATCCTCTCCGATTTTGATGACATTTTGATGAAGGGCATCAGTCACTGGCAGAGCCCGAAGTTTTTTGCCTATTTTCCTGCCAATTCCAGCCTGCCTTCATTGCTGGCTGAGATGATGACTGCAGCTATCGGGGCTCAGTGTATGAAATGGGAGACTTCTCCTGCTGCGGCTGAGCTTGAGGAAAAGGTCATTGATTGGTTGAAGGGAGCAACCGGCCTTCCCACAGTTTTTCAGGGAACGATCCAGGATTCTGCTTCAACAGCCACGCTGGTTTCCTTGCTAACGGCAAGAGAAAAATTTACAGATTACAGGATTAATGAAGAAGGTTTCAGAGACAGCGGGACTTTTAGAATTTATTGTTCTGAAGAAACCCACTCTTCCATAGAAAAGGGTGTAAAGATTGCAGGGTTCGGAAGAGAAAACCTGGTCAGAGTGGAGGTAGATGATTTCTACCGGCTTAAGCCTGATAAGCTGGACGAAGCCATTGAGCGTGATAAATCAGAGGGTAAGGTTCCTTTGTGTATCATTGCGACGTTGGGTACTACCGGTTCAACAGCCATTGATCCTTTGGCTGAAATTGCCCGTATAAGGAAGAAACATAATCTGTGGCTTCATGTGGATGCCGCCTATTCAGGATCTGCCTTGATTCTTCCTGAATATCAGTGGATGATTGAAGGCGTCGAAGAAGCAGATACATTTGTATTCAATCCCCATAAATGGCTTTTCACCAATTTCGATTGTTCTGCCTATTTTGTTAAGGACAAGCGGGCCCTGGTCAATACATTTCAACTCGTTCCCGAATACCTGAAAACCCGTTCGGATGAGCAGGTAAACAACTACTCCGATTGGACGATCCCGCTCGGGAGGCGTTTTCGTGCACTGAAACTTTGGTTTGTCCTGCGCTATTATGGTCTTGAAGGCTTGCAGCAAAAGCTCAGGGAACACATTGCCATGGCCGGGGAAATGAAACAATGGATTGAGCAACATGAGGATTTTGAGATGCTTGCGCCGGTTATCATGAATCTGGTGTGTTTCCGGTATAATCCGGGAAATGTCGACTCCGAAGAGCAGCTCAACCGGTTGAATGAGCAATTGCTTCATGAGATCAACCGGAGCGGAGAACTTTATATGTCACATACCAAATTATCGGGGAGATATACCCTGCGTATGGTCATTGCCCAAACCGATGTGGAGAAGCACCATGTGGAAGAAGCGTGGAGGGTGATAAGGGAAAAAGCAAAACAATTGTTTGATAAAGAAATTTAGAATTTACCTACCTATAAGCACCAAACAACAAGCAACAAATCCCAAATAACAAATCACAAATAATCACCCTGCCTCATCGGCAGGCAGGCAATCACCAATTTTCCAATGACCCAAACACCAAAGGCAAGGTCTGGTGGATAAAGGTTTTCTGTGGGGTTTTCTGTCGTTGATAGGGTATATTGGGATTCGGTCCATATGGTTGATTTCGTCCGTATGTGTTGGTTTTGTAGAGACACGCCGCGGCGTGTCTCTACAAACGGCACATGCCAATCCAAACGGTGTACCCACATAATGATAATCACCCATTTGAAACGGTCATCCAATCCAATATATACCGAATTCAACAAAATCGAACGGCACCAACCAATTCACAATATGTCCTAAACGGCATGTTCCGTATAAAAAACATGGCCAATCCATCAGATCTCAAATACACCTGCCCGACGGCAGGCGGGAATCTCAATCACCGAATTTTCCAATGACCCAAACACCAAAGGCAAGGTCTGGTGGATAAAGGTTTTCTGTGGGGTTTTGAATTTCGGTAATTGAAATTTGGATATTGTTTGAAATTTGATGCTTGTT
>JBNJFN010000002.1:0-36187 GCA_051746885.1 Bacteroidota bacterium
TGTCAATTGCGGAGGTGGACGCAGATATGCAGGTTTTGTCGAAGAAGTGGGTTCGGATTTTAATTATTTCCTTTCCTGTGGAAGTAAAAGCGTTGAAGGAGAGCGTTATAAACGTGATCCGGAAACCGTCAGATTGATGATGGAAGGCTTCCCTCATCTCAGGAAAAAAGACCATTGGTTGGTTTTTAAACGGTGGGACAGGCTCACGGAAGAAGATGAGCCGGAAGTGGCTGTTTTTTTTGCTGAGCCCCACGTTTTGTCGGGACTTTTCATGCTGGCAAATTATGATTTTGTGGGAAATGCAGGGGTCATTTCACCGTTTAGCTCAGGTTGTGGTTCGATCGTTTTTTTCCCTTATCTTGAAAAGGACAAGGAAAAAGCCAGAAGTGTTCTTGGGATGTTTGATCCTTCAGCCCGTGCGTGTGTGAAGGATAACGAGCTAACTTTTGCAACACCTTACAAACGCCTGGTGGAATTGATGGATTATATGGAAGAGAGTTTCTTGATTACCAACATCTGGGGACATCTACAAAAAAGAATAAAATAAAAAAATGAAACGATATGAAAAAATATATTCTTTTTCTGCTTTTTGCTTTATTTATTACATCAATAACTATGGGCCAGAACGTGAATCTGATCACCTATAACATTCGCTACGACAATCCCGGAGATAAGGACGATTCCTGGGATAAAAGAAAAGAAGTTATTACAAGCCAGATCATCTTTTATGAGCCTGATGTGTTCGGTATTCAGGAAGGATTGGCTCATCAGGTGGAGTATCTCGACGATCACCTTGCATCATACAGTTATGTGGGCGTAGGTAGAGACGATGGGGAGACGGAAGGGGAGTATTCAGCTGTTTATTATCACCACGATAAGTTTACCGAACTGGATCACGGCACTTTCTGGCTTTCCGACACGCCTGAGCAGCCCTCTGTAGGCTGGGATGCCGCCATGGAAAGGATATGTACCTGGGTGCTTTTGGAGCATAAGGAGTCAGGCAAAAAGCTGCGGGTATTCAATACACACTTCGACCATAAGGGGGAGCAGGCCCGTGCCAATTCGGCCCGACTGATCATCCGAAAGATTGAGGAAATCAGCAAGAAGGGGGAAACCATTGCCCTTATGGGTGATCTGAATGCCTTGCCCGATCAGGAGCCCATAGAAGTGATAGACGAAAAACTGAAGGATGCCCGGGTAGCCAGTCAGACCCAGCCTTTCGGGCCGGAAGGCACCTACAATGGATTCAACTATACGGAGCCGGCCAAACGACGTATAGACTACATTTTTGTGAAAGAGACAGAAGTGTTGAAATACGGGGTGTTGAATGATCCGGTAAATCTGCATTTTCCTTCTGATCATTTCCCCGTCTATGCGGAGGTCCGACTGCGTTAGCTTCTATATATGCTGCAATATATTTTGAAGAGAGTAATGACAACAAATGACCATCGAATGGCATTAACTTTCTCTTCCATACAATCATTCAATCCCGCCTGTCCCAGTCGGGCAGGCCCGCCTGTCCCAGTCGGGCAGGCCCGCCTGTCCCAGTCGGGCAGGCATTCAATCATTGCAAGTTCTTCTCCGGATACATCTCCTTCCACTGTTGCGGCTGTTCTTTCAGTTTACTGTCGAACCATGATGTGATCGTATGATGCCATTTGATGCGTTTGTCATAATCTATGATGTGGTGGTCCTGATCTTCCACCAGCACCATCTCTACATCTTTTCCCAGGATTTTCAGAGCAGCGTAATACTGTTTGCTTTCGCCCACCGGCACGTTGGTGTCGGCGGAGCCATGCAGCAGAAGGATGGAGTTGCTGAAGTCATCGGCGTTGAACAAGGGGCTGCTCTCTACATATAGGTCCTTATTGTTCCATGGATAGCTATGAGCCGATGCCACTGAGCTGTAGGTATAACCCCAGTAGCCCTCGCCCCAGTAGCTTGATATCGAGCTGATGCCAGCATGGGCCACGGCGGTTTTGAAGATGTCCGTCTGGGTCTGAAGCATCATGGTGGTATAGCCGCCGTACGAAGCGCCGATGGCTCCGACGTTGTCTTCATCGGCTGAAGGATGAGCATCCAGGAACTTTTTCGTCCCTTCGATGATGTCGTTGAGTTGTTCCTTGCCCCAGCCATTGACGTGAAGAGCTGAGAATTCCTGTCCGTAACCTGTAGCCCCGCTGGGCTGAAGCACATACACGATATATCCTTTTCCGGCCCAGATGTTCTTCGGATAACGTCCATCAAAGCTTCTTGAAGTAGGGGTAGTACCTCCGTAATAGTAAACGATCACGGGGTACTCTTTATCGGAGTCATAGTTGGGCGGATAGTAAACCCTTCCGTCAATGGTCCTGCCCCTGCTGTTGGTAAAATTCCATTCCTCAGTTGGTCCGTATTGCACGTTTGTAAGTGATTCCTGTTTGGGTTTGTCAATAAGCCGGCTCTCTTCCTCTTTCAGATTCAGTGCATAGAGATGCTCCGGCATGGTCATTCCTGTTCCGGTGTAAACGGCCTGATCTCCCTTATCCGAAAAATCTATACCACCCAGCACCTCTACTTCAAGATCAACTTGTTCGAATTCCTGGTCGTCCAGGTTGTAGTGATAAAGGCGTCCGTAATCTTTTTCCGTGACCGAAAGATAGATGCGGCTTTCAGTTATCCAATCTGCGGAGTTTACAGAAGGAGTGAATGTTTTGGTGAGGGGCTTCACATTTCCGCTTTGGAGGTTGTACAGGTAAAGCTGGTTGTCGTAGTTGTTGGGCATCATGTCATCGGATACGTTCACACCGACATCCCCGAAACATAAAGGTCCGCCCTGGACAAGAAGCCGGTTACCGCCGGGTGAATATTCTGCCCTGCCTGAGTATCGCTTGTCTTTCCATATGGTATCCAGCGTTAGAGTTTCCATATCCATTTCATAAAGGTTCTGCCTGGAAAAAGGTACCTCCGTATAATCGGGATAGGAGGTTGAAAACAGGATCTTTTTGCTGTCGGGCCTTATGTCATGGAGATGGGTGCTCAGGTTACCGGCAGTGATCCGCTGGGAATGACCTGAGTTTACATTTAATATGTGCAGGAATGACCGGTCGCGGAATCCGGGAATGCGATCCTCGTTGCCGTAGATTCGTTTCAGGTCGCCGGGATCATCCGCTTTTACCTGTGTCGAATATACGATATACTTTTCGTTGGGTGCCCAGGTATAGCTGCCCATATCATCGATGTCTCCGGCTATTTTCTTTTCTTCTCCACTTTCCACATCATACACATAAAGGTTGGAGGCACCTTCGAATTCTACCGTATATGAGATACGGCCGGTTTTCGGGAGCCATTGCACCCTGTTGATGTCCTGATTCCGAAAAACTACCTCGTTTTTCATATCATCCAGTCTTTTCAGTACGGTATAGCTCATATTTTTCCCCGTGCCACGGGGTGATTCCGAATAGTTGATCAGTACATACTTGCCGGAGGGGGAGATATGGGCCGAACTGATGCTCTTGCCGTCAAGAATATCGTGAATGGTTAGCTTCCTTAAAGGATCCAGGGTGTTGGTCAGGGTTAGCCCCTCAAAATCGGGGGAATGGGAAACTTTTGTGTGAAATTTAATGTTTTCATCGTCGCTTAGTAGTTTCAGGCTCACCAAGTGTTTTCCCCTGTGAAGCTGTGCGGAGTATTTCTCGTTGCTCAGTTTTCCATTTTTCTTAGTATGCTTCTGTTCGCCATCGACGCGAAGTTCAAACAAAGCATCGGTGGTTATGTTGAAATCCAGTTTCGCCCAGCGGTCCACGTCGATGTAGGAGGCCAGGTAAATCACATTTTTTCCGTCCAGGGAGGTGGCTATCAGGCTGTCACTGTCTATTGTAATTTCCTGCCACTCCATTTCTTCTTTGGACAGGTTAATAGACCGGCCGGCTCTTGGCATGCGTTCAAAGTCCATGCGGATGCTTTCCAGCAGGTCGCTGTTGTTGAATTTTTCTCCGTCGATGTTTCCTTTTTCGGAAAACGCGGGATTATGTATACCGGACGGTCCGGCTTTCAACCATTGATTCATGTTGATCTCCGTTTGTGCAGAGAGTGTAGTTGTCATAAGAATTAAGAGAGCCAGAAGACATGTATGTTTTCTCATAAGATATAAGTTTTTTGGATTTCATGGTTAGACTGCTCCCAGTCAAAAAGGATTAAAATTAATATTATGCTCTCAATTTACCAAATGAGGGGGTATTATTTGGGATTTGTTGCTTGGGATTTGTTATTTTAATCTATATTCCGGTTGTAAAGGAACCGTTTGATCTTGTGGGTAGCAGTTTTCTGGAAAGGTTCGTTTTGGAGCATAACATTTTGTATGCGTGAAAAACGGTTTACTCTTAAATTAATGTAGGCGTGGAGTTCATTTCTTAACTCTTCCAGTTTCCAGTCAAGATATTGATTGACCCCTTCCTTCAGTTCCTGGTATTTTTGGGCCAGTTCATCGGTATTGAAATGGACCATGGCCACCAGCTTTCCTTTCTTCTCAACAACGATGGATTCGGCAACATGCCTGAAATTATTAATCACCGATTCGATCTCTTCAGGATAGATGTTTTCGCCGTTATCTCCAACGATCATATTTTTCAGCCGGCCTTTGATGTAAAGAAAGTTGTTTTTATCGAAAACACCCAGATCACCTGTCTTGAACCAACCATCTTCCGTGATGGTTTCCCTGGTAAGCTCTGGTTGCTTATAATACCCCAGCATTACATTTGGTCCTTTGGCCCAGATCTCTCCTTCGCCTGTGTGCTTGTCAGGATTGTGAATCTTTAGCTTTACTCCCTCCAGGGGAGGACCGGTTGACTGAAATTTAATGTTTTCAGCGTTTGCCCCGGCAAGCAGGGGCGAGGTTTCGGTTAATCCATAGCCAATGGCATATGGAAACCTGGCTTCCCGGAGAAATTGTTCCACGGTTTTGTTGAGCTTGGCTCCGCCGATACCAAAGAATTTGAGTTGTCCCCCGAAGGTTTCCATGAGTTTTTTACCGGCTGCTTCATTCATCTTCTTTCGTACAGGAGGGATTTTGTAGAGAGCCCGCATGTATAAATTTTTCCTGAAAACGGGCAGAATTTTGTTCCGGTATATTTTTTCTATGATCATGGGAACCGAAAGCATGATGGTTGGTTTTACCTGCTTCAGGGCTGGCAGGAGTACTGAAGGGGTTGGCGGCTTGCGCAGGTAATATACTGATGCTCCGCATATCATGGGGATGATAAAACCAAGCGTGTTCTCGTAAGTATGGGAGAGTGGGAGAATGGAAAGCAACCTGTCTTCCGGTTTAACGGGTTGTATCTTTAAAGTTTTAAGGGCCGTAAAGGAAATATTTTTGTGCGAAAGCATGACACCTTTCGATTTGCCAGTGGTCCCAGAGGTATAAATAATGGCAGCCGGATCATCTTCTTCAACTCTGTATGTCTGATTGGATTTTTCCACGGGACTGAATTGTACGGAGCTCTCTTTGGGTGAGATGACAGTCATATTCTCTATTGCAACAGTATATTCCAGTTGTTCACTTGTGATATTTTCTGTCTTTTTTCTCAGACCTTCAGAAACGAAAATCACTTTGGCCCCTGAGTGCTCTATGATATTGCTTACTTCATCCGGGTGGAAGTCGGGCAATAAAGGCACCACGATTGCCCCAATAAAGGTGGTTGCAAAATATACAATTCCCCAGTTGGGCATATTCATGCTAAGAATGGCTACCCTGTCACCGGGCTTGACATCCATCTTTTCAAGAAATGCAATAGTTGCCTCTACTTTTTCATTGACAGTTCCATAAGTTAGAGGAGTCTCGCCGGCAAACCCCAGGGCACCTTTTTCGCTGTGCTTTTTTACCGTATCCTTGAACAAACGGGGTATGGTCAGTGTTTTATTATATGACATATTATTTTAATAACGAATCAAAAGTAAGACAATTTTATGATTTTTCTCTTTTATTCGTAAAACAACACAATTTTTTTTTGGTTCATTCTTTTTAAATATCAATTAATATATGTAAACTTTGAGGAGGATTTATGAATAACTCAAACCGCAGAGATTTTTTAAAAGCGCTGGCAGGCATTACTTCAGGCCTGCTGATACCCTATCACAGTTTTTCCTCGAACGGTGTTTCCCTGGAAGATAAACTTGGTGAACGATTACCTTTGAGGAAAATGGGAAATACAGGTGAAAAGGTCACTATGCTGGGCCTGGGTGGTTATCATATCGGATGGACGGGCGAAAAGGAAGCGCGGGAGACTATCGAAGCTGCCCTGGAAGGAGGAATTCGCTTTTTTGATAGTGCAGAATCTTATGGTAATGGCCGCAGTGAAGAGCGCTATGGGAAATATCTGGTACCCAATTACCGGGATGATGTTTTCCTGATGACCAAGACCAATTCTTCTGATGCGGAGACAACCCGTAAGCACCTGGAAGGATCGCTGAAGCGTATGAAAACGGATTACATTGATCTGTGGCAGGTTCATTCGCTGCAAACTCCTGAAGATGTTGATGAAAGAATAGATAACAAGGTGCTGGATGTGATTGCAGAGGCAAAAAAATCAGGCAAAGTACGATATGTGGGGTTCACCGGTCACCGGTCGCCCTATGCAAATGCAAGGATGTTGGATAAAACCGGAGAAAACTTTTTCGATGCCTGTCAGTTTCCGATCAATGTAGTGGATTCCAGTGTTGAGCATAGTTTTATCCAGCATGTATTGCCGCGGCTTGTAGACCGGAATATAGGTGTCCTTGCAATGAAGACCCTGGCTGACGGGCGATTTTTCTATAAAAAGGTACAGAATGGCAACGTGAAATGGGATACCAATAAGCCGGTGGTTCCGGATGCAATTACCCTTGAGGAAGCCCTTGCATTCGTTTGGTCACTGCCCGTGAGCGTGCTCATTACCGGGGCTGAAAATCCTCAGTTGGTGAAGGAAAAGATCACCATGGCCAGACGTTTTGAAAAAATGTCAGAGGCCGACAGGGAACAATTGATTGATAAGGTTGCCGATCTGCCCGACAGGGATGAGGTGGAGTATTATAAGAATGTGCAAAGCTGACAAGATCATTTGCATTTTATCCGTTTTTCAGCTCCACGGCCCTGTTTTCCTCATTGCTTATCAGGGAAGCTTCAACCACACGGATTACATTAATGCCTTGTTCGGCTGGTACAGCCAGCTTTTCACCTTTGCGTATGGCATAGTAAATGTTGTCGAAATACCCGTGGTAATTGCCGGGTAAAGTTTCAATCTTCCCGTAATGATGTAAGCCATGTATGTGGGTATTGAGTATTCCCCAATATTCTTCCTCTTCTTTACCCCAATCGGGCCCTTCTGGAAAATATCCGTCGATCAGATCTTGTTCCTGCGGGTCAACGCCCCATTTAAGGAAAGAGCCTTCGGTGCCGTGGATGATATACCTTGGGCCTTTTTCGCGCACCAGAAAGCCTCCTTTAACGGTTACTACTGTATCAGGAAAATTGAATTTCACGTTAAAATAGTCATTAACCTCACTGCCAGGTCGCTGGGCTCTTAAATCGGCCGTTACTGAATCGGGCATACCAAAAAGCACCAAGGCCTGATCGATCATGTGGGCACCCAGATCATAAATCAGACCTGGAAATGAGGAGGCTTGTTCTTTCCATCTACCCGGGGTTACAAAATTCTTGAAACGGTCGTAGTGGGCTTCGTATTCAACGAGGCGGCCCAGCAATTGTTCTTCCAGTATTTTTTGCACGGTCTTGAAATCTCCATCCCACCGCCGGTTTTGATAAACCGAAAGCACCAGATTCTTGCTCTTGGCCAGGGTTGCAAGCTCTTCTCCTTCCTTACTGTTCAGAGTGAAAGGTTTTTCCACAACCACATGCTTTCCGGCTTCCAGTGCCTGTTTGCAAAAGTCATAATGCGTTTTGTCAGGGGTGTTGACAATGATCAGCTCAATATCCTTGTCGTTGAGCAACTCTTCATAATTCCGTGCTATCTCAACATGGGGATACCGTTGTACTGATAGATTTTTTGTTCTTTCCCAAACTTTTTTAATATTGAAACCCGCATTGGTTTCCAGAAAAGGCGCATGGAAAACCTGCCCCGATAATCCGTATGATGCTAGTCCAGTTTGTATTACTTCTGCCATAATGAATGTATTTTGGAAGCTAAAATTATAAAATTTATAAGATTCTTCTAAACTCTTTTTCTTTTTTCTCAGAATCTCTAGATTTGACTTCTTTTTTGATTTAATGCCCACAGGCTTTCATTTTTCAGAAATGGAGGCGCAAAAGAATTAAAATCAATGGATAAAAAACGCGCGAGACAATGGAACAGAAGAGTGATCCCAGGGGTATATTGAAGGATCCGACTTTCCGGATTATTCTGGCGATTGTGGTGATGGCTGTGATCGGAGGAAGCCTCGTAGCTCCGATATTGCCCTCTATGATTGAACCTTTGGGAACCACCCAGGAGATGGTGGGCCTGGTTATGAGTATATATACGCTGTTTGCCTTGTTTTCCACTCCCGTCCATGGTGTATTGGCGGATCGTTTTGGAAGGAAGCGTGTGCTGGTGCCCGCTGCAGTTTTATATGGAGCATCCGGATTTTCCATAGCTTTTACCGATGCTTTTTATGGTGTTCTTATCCTGCGTGCATTGCAGGGAATAGGGGCAGCCGGAATGATGGGCCTTGGTGTAACTTTGATCGGTGATATTTTTAAGGAAAAAGCCAGGGCCACGGCAATGGGTTACCGGAGCAGCGCCCAGTCGCTTGTGAATACCGCAATTCCTTTTATCTCCGGCTCCATAGCTACCATAGCCTGGTTTTATCCTTTTTATATCTATGTTCTGGCGATTCCCCTGGCGATATTTATCTCTCTTAAGCTGGAAGATAAATCCACCACCAATCAGTCTTCCATTAAAGATTATTTTAAGACCATCTTTTTAGTACTGAAGGACAAAAAGACCCTCTGGGTATATAGCTCCAATCTCTTTGTGTTCATTTTCTTGTATTGTCTTATAGTTTATGGCCCTATCCTGGTAGTAGAGGAGCTGAATCTATCCACAATGTATACCGGCTTGTTGCTCTCAGTAGGATCTGTCATTGCAGCAATCACTTCTTCCCAGTCGGGTAAACTCTATTACCGTTTTCAAAAATACCAGATCGTTACTTTGGGCTTCTTCCTTTGTGGTACCGGTTTGTTTCTCATTTCACTTGCTCTGAGCTTTGTTTATCTCATTTCTTGCATTGTGGTATGGGGCGTTGGCTTTGGTCTGGTATTTCCAACCCTGAACACAACAGTGACCGAGTTGGTTTCCTCTCACCTGAGAGCCGGTGTTGTGTCGGGTTTTACCGCTATGACCTATATCGGACAAACTCTATCTCCGCCTCTCTTTGGATTTATACTGAAATTTTCCGATCTGGGAACCGTCTTCCTTAGTGCCGCATTGTTGACACTGCTACCAATCAGTATTACACTGATTATCCGGTTTGTTTACCGGAGGATATGATTGGTGGTTTGTATTTTTCTTCTCTCAGGTTTTCTTTCAAAATTTGAATAATCTCCTGGATTTTTTTATATTTTTGAAAAAACAGCCCAATTATGGAAAAGTGGATAAACCTTTTGACGTTTAAAAATCCGGCCGAAGCACATTTGATCAAAACAAAACTGGAGTCCGAAGGGATCAGGGTGTTTCTGAAGAACGAATATACCGCTCAGCTTGTTCCTCACGGATCGGAACCTGGGGGTCCCATTAAGATGCGGATTCATGAGAATGATTTAGATGAGGCCGTGAAAATATTAAAGGAGAGCGGCCATTTATCAGGAGAAAAGGAGAAACCTCCGCCTAGTGCTTTAATCAATTTCATAGATATTGTAACGGGAAAGATTCCCGGTTTTCGCAACCAGCCGCTCAAGCTTCGGGTGATACTGGCGGTTGCTGTAATATTGGTAATACTTGTGGTGATTTACTCGTTATTGACATTGCCGGGTTCAATTTAAATTGTCATCCTGCTTCTTTTCTGAATCTTGTTTCTTCCTTAGCAGGAACAATCCGATCAGCGTAAAGAATCCATTAATGATTAAAATTTCAAAACCGAACTGGTAACCGTTGAAAAGGGTTTCCGAATTGAAGCTAAGAATACCGCAAAGGATGGGAGAGAGCACAGCTACAAAGGGAACCCATTTGTCTCTTACTTTGTATTTCGTAAAAAGGCCAAAGGTATAAAGCCCCAACAGGGGACCATAGGTATATCCTGCCACCGTGAACAAGGCTGATATTACTGCCCTGTCATTGATTGCATTAAAGATAAGGATGATGATGACCAAAACAATTGACATGCCTACATGTACTTTTTTTCTGAGGCGTCTGAGTGGCTTTTCTTCCATGCCTTTTGTGTTAAGGATATCTACAGTAAAGGAGGTGGTAAGGGCAGTGAGTGCTGAATCAGCGCTTGAATAGGCTGCGGCTACAATACCGATCAGGAAGAATATTCCTACTGCCGGAGTTAAATACCCTTGTGTAGCAATGATGGGAAACAGGTCATCTGACTGGTCGGGTAGGGGTATGCCTTCTCTTTTGGCATAGATGATCAGCAAGGCCCCCAGGGACATGAACATGAGATTCACAGGAATCAGGGCCACGCTGAACCAGTACATGTTCTTTTTGGCATCCTTTATGTTACGGCAACTCAGGTTCTTCTGCATCATATCCTGGTCAAGGCCGGTCATGGTAATGGCAATAAATGCTCCTGAAAAGAATTGCTTGATGAAATGGTATTCACCGTTCCAGTTGTCAAAGAAGAATATTTTGGAATAACCGCTGTCAGAAATGGTGTTTACCATGCCCGAAAAGCTCATGTTCAGTTCCTGGGTGATCATGTAAACCGTAATACCCACAGCAGTGAGCATGAATAATGTCTGGAGGCTGTCGGTCCAGATAATGGTACGAATACCACCCTTAAAAGTATATAGCCAGATCAACAGAATTGTAATCACAACAGTAGCTTCAAAAGGAATGTTCCATTGATTGAAAAGCGTTATTTGAAGTACGTTTGCAATAATGAAAAGCCGAAATGCAGCGCCTATTGTTCTGGAGAGCATAAAGAAAGAGGCTCCTGCTTTGTAAGAGTTTGTCCCGAAACGTTTTTCCAGGTAGGTGTATATAGAAGTGAGATTTAATCTGTAATACATAGGCATCAGCACATTGGCAATAATAAAATACCCCAGAAGATATCCCAAAACAATCTGCATGTAGGAAAAACTGCTGTTCATTACATATCCTGGAACAGAGATGAAAGTAACTCCGGAAAGGGTGGCACTTATCATGCCGAATGCTACGATGTACCATGGGGATTTACGGTTGCCGAGAAAGAAGGTTAAATTGGTGGCATTCTTGCCAGTGATGTAGGAAATAACCAATAGCAGGGCAAAATATCCGATGATGATGGTGAGTACTGTTGTTGGATCCATGGCCTGTGATTTGTAAATTATAAAACCGAAAGCAGGGCACAAGAATAATAAAAAAATAATAAAATGAATCGGTGAAAAGTAGGAAAAGTTGCCCCAGTATTTGACAGGATATTTTTAATTTTGAGCTAAAATTTCAGAGGACTTCATGGAGCTTGAAAATTTTTCTTCAAAACTGTTGAAAGAAGCTGTGGATGAGTTTGCCAAACTGCCTGGAATTGGGAGTAAAACAGCTTTGAGGCTGGTTTTGCATTTGTTGAACCGGGATAAAGAGGAAGTGAATCAGTTTGGGAATACCATCATTAAACTTCGCAATGAGATAAGAAGGTGTAAGTCATGTAATATGATTTCAGATAATGAACTTTGCCCGGTATGTTCTGACAACACCAGGGATCATTCATTGGTTTGTGTGGTGGAAAACAGCCGGGATGTAATGGCCATCGAAAGCACCCATCAATATCAAGGTGTTTACCATGTGCTGGGAGGTATCATATCTCCTATGGATGGTATAGGACCAAGTGATTTAAATATTGAAAATTTACAAAACAAAATTGAGGATAATATCGTACAAGAGATCGTGCTTGCATTAAGTACAACTATGGAAGGAGATACGACAAACTTCTTTCTTTATAAAAGGTTCAGGGATTATCCGGTCAAGATAACCACCATTGCCAGGGGGATATCTGTCGGTAATGATCTTGAGTTTGCAGATGAACTAACTTTGGGTAAATCGATCGTCAACAGGACCTTATTTGAAAATACTTTGTCATCGTAATAAAAACAGATTGAATTTATGAATTGGAACCGTCTCACATCTATTACTTTATGCTTTTTTGTTGGATTTTTTTTATTGAGTTATACAGGTTATTCTCAAAATGCGATAGATTCCATAATGGAATTGGGAGATGATCTGGTAGACATGGATGATTATGAAGCAGCGGAAGATAAGTACGATCAGGCTCTTGAAATAGACGAAAATTATGTTCCGGCTTTAAAAGCCAAGGTAAGAGTATTGCTTCTAAGGGATAAGTATAATAAGGCTAAAAGACTAGCTGAGAATTCGTTGGAAGAGCATGGTGATCAACCTGCTTTTTATTTATATCTCGGTGAAGCATCGATTGATAAAGAACGTTACGAGCAAGCCATGGATTATCTAAAGGATGCATTGGAATTGGTGGATGAGAAGAATACGGAATTGTTGAACAGAATTTATGTTAAGCTGGGAGCCGCTTATCAAAAGCTGGAGAATTATGAAGATGCCTTGGAGAATTATTCAAAAGCTTTGGATATTGAACAAACCAATCCGAGTGTATTTTTATACCGGGGGAATATATACTATAAGAGGGAAGATTATGAAAATGCCCTGGCTGATTTTAAAAAAGTTTTGGAGCTTGATCCCAGCAATCATTTAGCCCAATATAATCTTGGAATGTGTTATTTCAGACAAGGCGACAAAACGAATGCCTGCGATGCCTTCCACAATGCGTGTGAAAATGGGAATAAAAATGCTTGTAGAATGGTTGTTTCCAAATGTTTGAGAGATAGCGAATAGCAATAATTCTATTATTTTCCTTTAAAGTGGCTGATTGATCTCAAATAGTATTTTAAAGCGGGGAGCAACTGAAGCGGCTACAAGGGTTTTTCAAAGTAAAATCACCGGTGGCTGCGGCTATCGTGCATGCATCAGGCATAGGGTGTTCTGGTATAGGAATATATAAACTATCCGGACCGGGCTTAATGATTGGGTTTAAAATTCAACGATTATGCCGATAGAAGGCAGAATATTCCCTGATTCTTCAACTTCCAGTTGTTTTAATACATATCGATCCGGGTTGTTCGGAGCGATCAAAGGCTCTCCCTCTTTATTTGTTTTTCTTATGAGGACAGGGGACTCATCTGCTGTAAAATTATATACATTTTGCACATCAAGATACAACATCAGCGACCAGTTATCAAAGAAATATTGCTTGTCAACTCTGAGATCCAGTTGATGAAAGGAGTTTAATCTTTTGGAATTTAGTCGTTCGTAGTCTGGATAGGCTCTGCCTCTGGCATCCCATGCAAATATTTGGGCAGATTTTTGCCTGTCGAGAGGAGTATAAGGAGAACCTCCCACGAATCTCCATTTCAGTCCGAGTTGCCAGTTATTTTTAAATTCCCTGGTTGTGGTCAGGTTAAGCAGATGCCTGTTATCCCATGAAGAAGGAAGATAATTACCAGTAACCTCAAGCTGATTGTTGAGCTCTCTGAATTCACTTCTTACATAGGTATAGGAAAGGATCACATTGAGATCGAAAAGATTCTGATGGCGAAAAAGCAGTTCCAGTCCATAGGCTCTGCCTTCTGCAACAGACTTAACTTCTTCATCGCCGTAGGAACCGAAATCAGCACCTTTATTGGCTATGGAGATGGAATCGTCCAGCGAAAAGGGATAGTTGTTATACTTTTTGTAGAAGCCTTCAATGCTTATTTTTGATTCATCATCAGGCAGGAATTGAAAACCTCCCACCAGATGGTCGGCAGAAATGTATTTCAGTCCGTTTTGCTTGTTGATCTGTTCTCCTTGTTGATTGCTAAAGCCCAGTGTGGTATAAGGGGGCAATTGATAATAGCGACCGGTATTGAAATTAAACGACCATTTGGGTGTAAATTGGTAGGAGAGAGAGAATCTGGGCGAAGCCTGATCAATCAGGTTGTCCATGCTTTCGGAGTAATTGTTGGCATCGGCCCGGATGCCAAGTGAAAGTGACAATTTCTCATTAAAATAGCTTTTGCTGATCTGTCCGAACACATTCCACTGAAAAAAATTCAGCGTACTGTTATAGTCGATGGTAAAGGGCTTACCTCCTACAAAGGATTTTCTGAAAGTGTTGTTGGTATAGTTTGCATATTCAATGCCTAAACCGGTATTAATCCTGTAGCCATTGGTGATTGTGGTATTTTCATACCGAAACTTTGTCTCCGCTTCCTCGGAAGTATAATCCAAACGCTTAAGAGAGTCCACCTCCTGATTGTTTTGATATTTATAAGACCTGTTTCTCAGATAATTCCGGCTCAATACCCAGGTGTCATTCCCGTTCTCTCTATAGTGTTTATAAACCGCTCCTATGGTATAGTTGCGCTGAGTGTTCACAGGAATATAGTCGAGGATATATTGCTGCGATTCGGTATCGTTGGCATCTGTATTGAGATCAAAATCATCAATGGCTCCCAGCCCGATCAGACTGAGTTCGTTTTTATCATTCAGTCGGGTTTTGGATTTGAACTGAAAATCATTGAAGGTGGGAAGGAAAGGTAGCTCAAGTGCCTTAAACAGCAACTGAAGATATGACCGGCGTGCCGAAAAAACAAAGGTGGTATTGTCACTAATGGGTCCGTCAAAAGTCAGGGAAGCTTCGGAAGCACCTATGGATCCCTGAACTTCAACATTATCTTTGTTTCCGTTGATTTGCTTAAGATCTAAGACTGAACTTAAAGCATCACTCCGGTTGGCCGGGAATGCGCCTGAATAGAAATCAACTTCCCTGATAAAATCAACGTTGATGATCCCCACAGGCCCTCCAGAAGCACCTTGGGTTGCAAAATGGTTGATATTGGGAATTTCTACTTCATCCAGATAAAAACTGTTTTCACTGGGACCTCCGCCCCTGACAATGATATCATTTCTGAATGAAACGCTGGAACCAACTCCGGGGAAAGATTGGATTACCCTTGAAATATCCCTGTTGGCGCCGGGATTTTTTTCGATCTGTTCTACACCAATGCGACGCAATGAAACCGGACTTTCCTTGTCCAAACGAAAAGGGGAAGCTGTAATCACCACCTCTCCAATTTCTTCGCTCTTTTCATTCAGAGGTATATCAATATAAACAGGTTTGGCGTTGGTCACCATAAACGATTCGGTAATATAGGTTTCATATCCCACTGAGGAGACTTTTAGCTTAACATAACCTGGCTCTAACCCCGTAAATTTGAACTCACCGTCAAAATCGGACGCCGATCCGATATCGGTTTGCCGGATGATTATGTTGGCATAGGGAACAGGCTCATTATTTTTAGCATTGTAGATCTTACCCTTGATTACTCCATTTCCCGACTGTGCAAAAGTATTTATTCCGGTTCCAAGGAAAAAGAACAACAATACCAATGATGTGATTCGGTTCATACTTCTTGTTGCTAATTTAGTTTGTCAACAAGGAAGAATCCATTTTGTTTAAACATTATATAAAAAAAATAAACAACCATTGGGTTCATATACTCTTTACAGAGAAAAGTCTATTGAGATATCGTTTTAACATGAACTGATTCAGCAGGTTTCTTATATTGAAAATAAAAAGCGGGAAACGCATACTTATTACGTTTCCCGCTGAATGGAAAATTATATTTTCAGACTTGTTGTTATTCCTGAAATTTCATTTATTCTTCCTCTTTTTTCTCTAATTCCGGTTCCTTCATTGAATATCTCATTCTCCTTTTAAGTGCCCACTCCTGATCATTATTATCCCACCGATAGGTGAGTTCTTCCTTCAATTCGCCTTCGTCGTTGTATTTAAATTCCAATTGTCTTTTGTTATTCCATTCTTCCGAAGCATAGTCATAATGCTGCAGTATTTCGCTCGATTTATTTTTCTTCTTGTAATCTATCAGATACCGGATTCCCTTGATGTAGTCTTCTATACTTTCGTTCCACGTAGCCCGGCTTTCCATTGTCTTTTGTCCTCTGCTATTGTGTTTCAAATTATACCGGCCTTTTTTTTGCCACTCCTGGGCGCTTCTGTTCCACCCCTCAACAAGGGCTGCATGTGGATGTCTGGATCCATCATACTGAAAGAGATATCTTTGATGATTGTACCATTTATCCTCATCCGGTTCATAAGCTTTGATCTCGATATTGCTTTCTTCACCCCTTCTGTTATAATCGATTAAATATCTGGTAGTATTAACCCACTGCCCGACTGCTTTTTTCCATTCCTGGTAAAGTACCTCACTCTTATTGCCTTCCTCGTCGTAAGTCAGGGTTCTGAGCTCCAGGTTAACCCAGTCGGTCCTTGTCGTATCCCATTCCTGGTCAAGAACTTCCACTGGTTCCTCTATGCTGTTATAACTCTTAATCGTTCTTTCATGATTAATGAATTCATATTTCGCGGGATCCCATCTTTGATTCAGTTCAGCAAGCAACTGTTGGTTTTCCTTGAAGAATTTCAGATTTCTTCCGTAAAGATCCCATTTACTCGAATCCTGATTCCATTCCCAGGTATATGAAGTATCAATATTTTCCAATCCTACCCGTTTGATAAGAGAATCTCTTCTGTATACCTCTTCATCAATTTCTTCCTGAGCTGCTACTGGCTTGCCTGTCAAAGTAAAAAAGACGATTGCCATTGCAATCCCAAATACGTACTTTAAGATTTGATTGTATTTTATCATAATAATTCTTTTTTTTATTTTTGATTTTGTTTTTTTAACGATAATATCTTACCATATATTACAAAAAAAGGTCAGAATTGTTTTTAGGTTTACTTAATACCTATTGATTCCAGAAATGCGTCGTAACCGGGCTCTCTACCCAGAAATTCTCTGACCATACTGGATTCCTCCCGTGAAGCACCCTTTTCAAGCACTTCTTTTTTGAGTTTTTCACCCAACCTGGAGTTAAAATTTCCTTTCTTCCTGAACAGTGAGAACATGTCCTCAGCATAAACCTTAGCCCACATGTAACCATAGTAACCTGCGGCATAACCGTATAGATGGCCAAAGCCAGCCTCAAAATGCGTATTTTCCATATAATCAAACAAAGTGATGTTGTTTTGCAATTCTTTTACTACTTCAGTGGTACTTCTGGGATCATTATCAGGATCATAACGATCATGGAAGGTCATATCCACCATTGCATAAAATATCTGCTGGAGGATAAACAGGCCGGAATCCACATTTTTGGTATCCACCATCTTTTGATGTAGTGCTTCTGGTAAGTTTTCTTCTGTTTGATAATGTTTTGCAAATTTATTCAGAGATTCATATTCCCATGCCCAGTGTTCAAACAGTTGAGAGGGTACTTCAACAAAATCCCTTTTTGTACTGGTTCCTGATTGTGCCGATAAGGGGGCTTTTGTCAATAAATCGTGCATCAGATGACCAAATTCATGAAAAAGGGTTACTACGTCGGAATGCGGTAATAATGAAGGAGATTGTTTTGTGGGACGTGGAAAGTTGGTTACCAGCGTGGCTGTGGGTTTCTGATATCCTTTTTCTGTTTTTTTACCTGGAATTATAGTGAAACAAGCGGCATGATTGAATTTATTATCGCGGGGGAAAAGATCCAGGTAGAACCTTCCCCTCAGTTGATTATCCGAATATACTTCGAATAACCTGACGTCTTCATGCCATACGGAGGGATTTTTAACTTCTTTGTATTCCAGACCAAATAGCTTTCCGGCTACCTCGAACAATCCCCCGATCACCCGGTCGAGCTCAAAGAACTGCTTGACTTTTTCATCATCGAGTTGATAATCCTCTCGTAACAATAATGTTTTGTAATAAGTGGCCTCCCAGGGTTCGATTTTCTGTGGGTTACCTTTATTCTTTTGTTTCTTTTTCTCCAGTAGTTTCTCATAATCCTCCCTGGCTTTGTTATTTACCTTTTCTCTGAGGGTCTGTTCAAAATCCCAGACATTTGAAGGATTTTTTGCCATCCTGTTTTCCAGTATATAGGCAGCGTAAGATTCATAACCCAGTAAGCGGGAAAGCATTTTTCTTTTTTTCAAAAGGCTAATAAGCACTTCCAGATTCTTATCCGAGGCAATGTTTTTGAATTTTCTGGATAACTCTTTTCTTGCCCGGTCGGATTCGGAATATTTCATAAAAGGAAAGTAGGAGGGGTAGGTAAGATCAATTTTATAGTTGCCTTCATCTGTTTTTCGGGCTTGCTTGTAATCTTCGGGCAGGCCTTCCATTTCCTTCTCGCTAACAATCAACGAATCCTGATAGGAACTGATATTGGATTCGAACTGAATGCCGAGCTCTGATATTTCATCCTGGATTTTTTTGATCTGTTCACGTTTTTCCTTAGGCAATCCCAGGCCATTTTGTTCGAAATCCCGAATGGTATCGTCCAGAAACTTTTTTGCTGCTTCTTCAAGATTGATTGCTTCTTCAGTTTGGGAATAGTCCTTAATGGCCTGATAAAGCTCCACATCCATTTTGATTTTGTTTTCCAGCCTGCTTAGTTCTTTGATACTATTCAGGGATTCTTCCCGTATTTCTGCCTTGGGGTGGACATAAGCCATAAGGAAGATGGATGAGTGAACCCGCTCGAGCTCATTGATCAGATCGTCAAAACGTCTGAGTGTATTGTTATAAGTCCGTGGTTCTTTTTTGTCGTCCGTTATTTCTTTTATTATTTTTTCAACCTCCGAAGCGGTTTCTTCTTTAGCCTGTTTTATCTGCCCGGCAGTTAGATTTTTGAAATCTATGCTTTCGTTGAATCCCGGGCAAAGCACATTACTTTTCATCATTTTTTTAAGATTGTTTTACAGTGATAAATAATTCTGGCAAAATTGCATATTTTACTACAAGTTACAATGAAAGGGGTTGTTGGTTCATTGTTGCTTTAAAATACCTTTGGAAACAAGCATCAGTAAACAAAATAATGAAAAAGCTCATTCTTTTATAATCCCTTGCGTACAGTCGTTTTATTGTATATGTTAAGTAAAAAACGCTTTAATTTTTTTTATTCATAGATTAAATAAGTAATTTTGGCCTGAACTGTTTACAGAAAACAAAATTTTTCTATTATGAAAAGAGACACCAAAATTTTTGATTTAATTGAACAGGAACGGCAACGTCAGTTAAATGGGATTGAATTGATTGCATCCGAGAACTTTGTAAGCGAGCAGGTGCTCGAAGCCATGGGTTCCAGCATGACTAACAAGTATGCCGAAGGTTATCCCGGAAGAAGGTATTACGGGGGCTGCGAAGTGGTAGACCAGTCGGAACAACTCGCCATAGATCGCGTTAAAGAATTATTCAATGCGGAGTATGCCAATGTTCAGCCTCATTCCGGGGCCCAGGCCAATGCAGCCGTATTTTTGGCTACATTGAATCCGGGGGATACCCTTATGGGACTGGATCTTTCCCATGGTGGGCATTTAACCCATGGATCGCCGGTGAACCTGTCGGGTAAACTTTACCATGCTGTATCCTATAGTGTGAAAGAGGATACCGGTCTTGTCGATTACGACCAAATGGAAGAAGTGGCTAAAAAAGAGAAACCCAAACTCATTATTGGCGGTGCATCGGCTTATTCCCGTGACTGGGATTATAAGCGTATGCGGGAAATCGCCGATGAAATTGGTGCCATTTTCATGGTGGATATGGCTCATCCTGCAGGCCTCATTGCAGCCGGCCTGCTTGAAAATCCACTGGAATATGCTCATATTGTTACTTCAACAACCCATAAAACGCTGCGCGGCCCCAGAGGTGGCATTATATTGATGGGCAAGAACTTTGAAAATCCCTGGGGAATAACAACCAAAAAGGGAACAGTGAGAAAAATGTCAGGCCTTCTGAATTCAGCTGTATTTCCGGGCACTCAGGGTGGACCACTGGAGCATATCATTGCTGCCAAGGCAGTGGGATTTGCTGAGGCTCTTGAGCCGGAATTTAAGGAATATCAGCAACAGGTTCAGAAGAATGCCAGGGTAATGGCAGAACAATTCGAGGAGAAAGGATATAAGGTAATTTCCGGTGGAACGGATAACCATTCCATGTTGATTGATCTGCGAACAAAAGTTCCCGATATAAGCGGAAAAGATGTAGAAGATGCACTTATCAAGGCAGACATTACCATTAACAAGAATATGGTTCCGTTTGATTCAAGACCACCGTTGAATACCTCCGGTATGCGATTGGGAACTGCGGCAATAACTACCCGGGGGATCAAGGAAGATAAAATCAAGCTGGTCGTGGAATATATTGACAACATCATTACCAATATTGAGGATGAAAATGTGATCCAGGATATCAAATGGAAGGTTCACGAAACGATGAATCAGTATCCATTGTTTGCCTATTAAAAAAGAGGTTGGATTGTTTTATTATTAAGGGGGTTAGTTGGTAACCCCCTTTTTTAAATGGTATTTATTGATTATATAGTGTCTGTCAGAATTATTTTTGAATAATTCGGGCTAAAATATTTTGAATTTATTTGAATATGGAGTGGTATCTCGTTCTTGCCGTAATCGGAGTGGGTTTTCTCGCCGGATTCATTAATACTCTTGCCGGTAGTGGGTCCCTGTTAACCCTTCCTATGCTCATGTTTTTGGGATTGCCTGCTAATGTAGCCAATGGGACTAACAGGATTGCGATTTTTCTGCAAAATGTAGTGGGAGTTGGTAGTTTCCGTCAACAGAAAGTGTTGAATGTACGAATGGGATTATGGCTTGCACTGCCTGCTGTGGCCGGCTCGCTCCTGGGTGCCCAGATTGCCATTGGGCTACAGGAAGCGATTATGGAACGGGTTATTGGCATTCTGTTGATTGTTATGTTTTTTCTGATTCTATATAAACCCGCTCAATGGGTGAAGGAACATTCCGGCCATGTGAGATCAAAACCCAGTACGCTTCAGTTCATCATCTTTTTTGTAATTGGTATATACGGAGGATTTATTCAGGCGGGTGTTGGGATATTTCTGCTGGCCGGCCTGGTGCTTGGAGCCGGGTTTGACGTAGTAAAGGCCAATGCTATAAAATTGCTGATAATATTGATTTATACTCCCTTTGCGCTGGCCATTTTTTTCATGAATGATCAGGTCAACTGGAAGATAGGACTGATTCTGGCACTGGGTAATATGCTTGGTGCATTTGTAGCATCCCGGTTTGCCGTGTCATGGGGTACCAGGTATGTCCGATATGTCTTGCTTCTGGTAATTTTTGGCTCAGCACTGAAACTTCTGGGTGTTTTCGATCTGGTTTTCTGATTCCATCAGGTTTATTTGTCTTCTCTGTTCACGTTCTCAGCTTTAAAAGATAGTATGAGCAAAACAACCACAATACCCAGACAAATTAATGTGCTGGTAGTGTAATTACCGGTAAAATCGTGCGAGAGACTGAAAAAATAGGGGCCAATTGAGCTTGCAACAACCGACCAGCCTAAAGCATAACCCGAAATAGAACCCAAATTGCCTATTCCAAAAAATCGAGGCCACGTGACCGCTGAGAGCACACTGAAAAGGCCCATAGAAACCCCGTATCCTATAATCACCAGCCAATATCCTAGCGGTATTGATTTTAAGAGAATTATTGAAAGCAGGGTAACCAATAAACCGGTTAGATGGACAATTAACAGGTATTTGAGTTTGGTGAAATCGCTCAACCAACTGCTGCCAAAATTCAGAATGACAGAGATGATGGAACCGGGGAGAAAAATAGAAACTGCTTTTTCCTGGCTCATCCCCGCCACTTCAAAAATCGATGCAATATGAAAAGTTAATGCAGTGACAATTAAAGCATGCATAGCAAGGGAAATGTTAAACACCCAAAAAGAGTATGTTCTTTGGGCCTCTTTCAGTGTAAAATCTTTTAATCTGTATTTGGATTTTGATTTGTGCTTTGCAGACAGATCTTTTTTAGTGCCATCAATGAAACAATTGCACTGTTCGGGATTGTCCCGGTAGAACGCAAGCACCATCAAAGGTACCCCTACACCAACAATAAGTGCGGTAAGCATCCATGTTTGGCGCCATCCCATTATATTGATCCCGCTATTGAATATTTGAGGGGCCATCGAAAAAGAAAAAGCAATGAATATGCCCAAAAATCCATTGGCCAGCCCCCGCCGGTTTTCGAACCATTTCATAACCATATTTCTGCTGGTCATCGTAAGAACGCCCTGACCAAAGAATCGGAGTGTAAAAAACCCGACAACGCAAAGCACTATGGTTATTATGGTTTTGTTGATTACAGGAAATGCGTGTTTTATGGAAGAAGCTATAAAATCCAGATTTGTCAGATATATCAGAACGAGGCCAATCATTATAGCAGATAGTATAGCTATGATCCTTGCACCGTAAATATCATAAAGCTTTCCGGCTCTGCTGACAAGCAGTCCGCTTATAAGCGTGCCGCCCATATATGCCATGCTTAATTGATTCCTGGTAAGGCCGAAGTCTTCTATTAAATAATCGGTAAATGCCGAAACACCAATGGTCTGGCCCGGTACGCTCATCACAAAGCCAATGGTCCCTACCACCAGTATCATCCAGGCATACGGGAAAGGAAACCTGGAGGGATCAAAGGGAAACCCGGGCTTGATGATTTCTTTTCTCATAAGATGTGAATTTGGCTCTGCAAAGAAAAAAAAAGATCAGGTACCGGATATAATTTTATTTCGAAAAAGTTATTCCGGGAGATCATTCGGATGCTATAAACAGGGGAATGAGCAAAGATTTGAAATGCTTTTTGGGTTTGAGATTTATAGCTGCAGGGGCGTATTCTGTCAAGTACTGACTGTCGAAATTGTCCGGGAAGTAAAAAGAGTTTAAGACAGAAACTTAAATAAAATATTAGTCAATTCCTCTTTATCTTTGTTATGGAAGGAAGTAATCTTATGATCTCTTATTATTCGCCGGATTTTATCCTTTTCAAGCAACATGAATTGTTAGTTGTGATTGGTTATTTCTCAATACAAAGATACAGAAAAAACGGATAAAATGTTAAATGATCAAATTATTAGATTGTGGATTCACAAAACTCACTACTGTTCTCATCTTCTCCCTTTCTCATTTTCCCGTCTTTTCCTTTTCTCCTCTTCCCGTCTTCCTTATCTCCCCCTTTATTTCCCTTCGTTCCTTCGTGCTCTCATTCCGTCGTGCCGTCGTTCCTCAATCTCCGAGACGCAAGCATTGCGTCTCTACTGCTGCACCAGTATCCATATAACTCACTTCTCGTCTTTCCTTCTTCCTTTTATTCACTATATAAAACCCACACTTCTTGTTGTCTGTCGCTTCAAAATAACATTCAAACTCTTCGTCAAACATTCAAACGTTCAAATTTTTCCCAGATACGCATCAATATTCCGGGCTGCCTGTATACCCGAATAGATTGCTGTTACAACAAGGTTTGCTCCCTCCAGGGCGTCTCCGGCCACGAATACTTTATCTATCGAAGTTTGCAGGTTGTTGTCTCCTTTAACATTGCCCCGGTCATCGTATTCGACCTTCAGATTATTCAACAATCCTTCATGCACGGGATGGACAAAACCCATAGCCAGCAATACCAGATCGGCTTTAATGGTTCTTTTGCTCGATTCAATTTCTTTCATCTGCATACGGCCATTTTTATCCTTTTGCCAGGTGATGTCAACAATTTCGATTTCTTTTACCCTGTTATCCGATCCTATAAATTTTTTGCTGGCTACGCTCCACATACGCTGACAACCTTCTTCATGGGACGATGAGGTCTTTAGCGTTTTTTGCGGCCAGGGCCAGTTGGCATTCGGGCCTTTATTTCCCGGCGGTTTGGGTAAAATTTCCAGTTGGGTAACGCTTTGGGCTCCCTGGCGGTTTGCTGTGCCTACACAATCAGAACCTGTATCACCTCCGCCAATGACTACCACATGTTTGTTTTTGGCATGAATTTGAGTTTCCCCGTTTGATGAATGTTTCCGCACCAACCTGTTTTGATGGGAAAGAAAATCCATAGCAAAGTGAATACCGCCTAGATCGCGCCCGGGTATTTTTAGATCTCTTGGCTCGCCGGCGCCCACAGCCAGGCAGATGGCATCAAATGAATGTAACAGGTCATTGGCAGAGATATCCTTTCCCACTTCCACACTTGGGCGGAATGAAATTCCTTCTTCTTCCAGTATGTGCAATCTGCGGTCAATAACCTTTTTGTTTAGCTTAAAGTCGGGTATTCCATAACGTAAAAGCCCTCCTGCCGCATCATCCTTTTCAAAGACTTCTACCCGGTATCCTCTGCGATTGAGTCTGGCAGCAGCAGATAATCCGGAGGGCCCGGATCCGATGACCGCCACTTTTTTGTTTTTACGGACCAATGGCGGGCGGGGTTTGATAAGTCCGTCAGCAAATGCACGTTCTGCTATCGCCGCTTCGTTTTCACGGATAGTAACCGAATCGTCATTAATGGCAAGGGTGCAACTGATTTCACAGGGAGCAGGGCAAACCCTTCCTGTAAATTCGGGAAAATCATTGGAAGCATGAAGTATGTCGCTGGCTTCTTGCCAGTCACCCCGGTACATGGCGTCCTGCCAATCGGGTATATTGTGGTGCACCGGACAGGCCCAGTGGCAAAACGGCACCCCGCAATCCATACACCTGGAAGCTTGTAGCTTACGGTCTTCAGTATTCAATGTCTGTTCCACCTCTCCGTTGTCATGAATACGTTCATGTATGGGCCGGTTTCCGGCTTCTTTTCTTCTTATGTTGATAAATCCTTTTGGATCGCCCATTTTTAGTTGATTTTAAGTGTTTTATTCATGTTCTGGAAGATATTTATTGATCTTCTGGTTCAATTCCTGAATCTTTTTCTCCTCAATATATCTTTTGTATTCAAAAGGTATAACCTTGATGAAATCCTTCAGGCTTTCCTCCCAGTCATTGAGAATCTGGTCTGCAAGCTTGCTGCCGGTGTATTGATAATGGTTCCGGATCAGTTGTTTTAAGGTGATGAGGTCATCAAAATCCTCAATGATTTCCAGGTTAACCATTTCCATATTGCAGAAATAATCCAGGTTCCCTTTAGGATTATATACATAGGCCACTCCACCGCTCATTCCGGCGGCCATATTTCTTCCAACTTCTCCAAGTACCACTGCTACTCCACCTGTCATGTATTCGCAGCAATGATCTCCTGCTCCTTCCACCACTGCAGTAGCCCCGCTGTTTCGCACACAGAAACGTTCCCCACACAGTCCGTTGATGTAAACTTCTCCTCCTGTGGCCCCATAGAGTGTGGTATTTCCGATTATGATATTTTTAGCAGGTTGAAAGGCAGCATCATCAGAAGCCTTTACAATGATTTTACCGCCGGATAGCCCTTTTCCCATGTAATCATTGGACTGGCCTTCCAACCTGAAGGTGATGCCTGATTTTAGAAATGCTCCGAAACTCTGCCCCGCTGATCCTTTAAAGTTGCAGTTTATGGTGTCGTCAGAAAGTCCTTTTTCTCCGTAGATTTTATCTACCTGGTAGGAGAGCATGGCCCCTGTGGCACGGTCGGTATTTTTTATTTCATGGCTGATATGTACAGGGTTCTCTGACCGCAATGCAGGCCCGGCTTCCTCAATGAGACGGCGATCCAGAAGATCATCAGGAAGCGGTTTCTGGCTTATTGATTTTCGGATGCCGAATTTCTTTGCTTCCGGTGGAAAATGGGTGATATCATTTAGTGAAATGTTCCTTAGTTTCCAGTGATCGACATCCTTTCGCTGAAGGAGCAGGTCAGATCTTCCGATGATGTCTTCCATCTTTGTAAAGCCCAGTTCCGCGAGATACTGCCTGATCTCTTCAGCCAAAAATCTGAAGTAATTAATCACATGCTCGGGACGGCCCGTAAACCGTTCCCTTAATTTGGGATCCTGTGTACACACACCCACTGAGCAAGTATTCATATTACATTTTCTTAATAATATGCATCCCACGGTTACCAATGCTCCGGTGGCGAAGCCATACTCTTCGGCACCCAGCAATGCGGCGGTGACCACGTCCCGTCCTGTTTTGAGCTGTCCGTCGGTATAAAGCACCACCCGGTCTCTGAGATTGTTTTTAACAAGCGTTTGCTGGGTTTCCGATAATCCAATTTCCATAGGTAATCCGGCATGGAGGATGGAGCTGAGCGGGCTGGCGCCTGTTCCACCTTCAGCACCACTTATGGAGATCGAATCGGCACCGCCTTTGGCTACGCCCGCTGCTACAGTACCAACACCAAACTCAGATACCAGTTTTACGTTGATCTTAGCCTCCGGATTGACATTCTTCAGATCGAAAATAAGTTGTGCCAGATCTTCGATTGAGTAAATGTCGTGATGGGGTGGGGGAGAGATCAATGTAATGCCCGGAGTGGAATTACGGGTTTTGGCAATAACACTGTCAACTTTGGTTCCGGGCAATTGGCCTCCTTCTCCGGGCTTTGATCCCTGTGCTATTTTGATTTGTATTTCGTCGGCATTCACCAGATAATGGGTAGTAACCCCAAAACGACCCGAGGCAATCTGTTTGATTGCACTTCTTCTGTTTTCCCCGTTTGATGAGACTTGGAAGCGGGTAGGGTCTTCGCCACCTTCGCCGGTGTTGCTTTTACCTCCGATGTAATTCATTGCAACGGCAAGGGTTTCATGGGCCTCCTTACTCAGGGAACCGAAAGACATGGCTCCGGTGGTGAAGCGTTGCATGATGCTTTCGGCAGATTCTACTTTTTTAATGTCAATAGGGTTTCGCCTGAAGTCTAAAAAGCCCCTCAGAAAGCTGGGTGCCTGTGTAAACCGGTCGGATGCCTCTGAAAATTTCTTATATAGGTCCGGGTCGTTTTTGCGCACTGCATGTTGAAGATAGCCTATGGTTTCCGGATTCCAGGCATGATCTTCTGCCTCATACCGGTAATAGGAAGTACCCTGAAATTCTTTGTTGAAATTGATTCTTTGGCCGCTAAAAGCTTTTGAATGAGGAATAAGCGTTTCCTGTGCGATTTCATCAAGCCCAAGACCTTCGATGGCAGAGGCCGTTCCCGTAAAATATTCCCGGATAAATTCCTTATTTAATCCGATGGATTCAAAAAGCTGAGCACCCCGGTAACTCCGCAGAGTGGATGTCCCCATTTTTGACATGATCTTGAAGATGCCTTTCCGGATGGCTTTGGTGTAATTGGCTTCTGCCGTATAATAATCCATCTGGACCTTCTGTTCCTTTACCAGTTGGTCTATAACGGCAAATGCCATATAAGGATTGATGATGCTTGCCCCGTATCCGAACAGCAATGCAAAGTGCATCACTTCGCGAGGTTCTCCGGTTTCGATGACAATATCGATCTGAATCCGTTTTTGTTTGCTTATCAGATGATGATGCACTGCCGATACAGCCAATAACGAAGGAATAGGGGCTTTGTCTTTATTGATACCCCGGTCGGATAGAATGATGTAGTCTTTGCCTTCGTCCACCGCTTGTTCGGCTTTGCGGCATATTTCATCCAGTCCTTTTTTGAGCCCCTGGGGACCGGCGTTGGCATCAAACAGAATTGGTATGGTGGTTGTGAAAAATCCTTTGTATTTCAGGTTTTTTAATATCTCAAGGTATTTATTGGTTATCACCGGATTGAGGAATTTGATCATCCTTGCATGATCCGGGATATCATTCAGCAGGTTTTTCTGATGCGAACCGATATAGCCGGTAAGCGTCATGATCACCTCCTCCCGGATGGGATCTATGGCAGGGTTCGTGACCTGGGCAAAGTGTTGCCTGAAGTAATTGAAAAGCCGCTGGGGCATTTTTGAAGCCACGGCAAGCGGAGTGTCATTTCCCATCGATCCGACCGGTTCTTTTCCCTCACGGGCCATCGGACGTATGATGTTTTTCATCTCATCCATGGTATAGCCGAAGGTGAGCAGTGTTTTATCATGGTTGTCTTTCAGGGCTACAGGTACGTTCCTGGCAAAAGGGATCTCATCCAGTGTGATCTCGTTTTCCCGAAGCCACTTTGCATAAGGTTTTTGATTGGCCAGTTCTTGTTTTACCTCCGGATCATAATGGATTCTGCCTTCATGGGTGTCTACCAGCAGAATTTTCCCCGGTCTCAGACGGCCTTTTTCCTTGACGTTTTTGTCCGGTATCTCCAGTACACCTACTTCCGAGCTCATGATCATCATATCATCATCCGTGAGTAAGTAGCGGGAAGGCCTCAGGCCATTACGGTCAAGCAACCCGCCGATGAACCTTCCGTCGGTGAAAAGAATCGCTGCAGGCCCGTCCCAGGGTTCCATGAAGGTGGAATGGTATTCATAAAAAGCTTTAACATTATCCGGGATGGGATTCCGGGTGTTCCATGACTCAGGTATGAGCATGGCCATGGCATGGGGCAGCGTTTTACCTGATTGTACAAGGAATTCCAGTGTGTTATCCAGAGCTGCCGAGTCACTTTTTTCAGGCTGTATAACAGGTAGCACTTCGTTTATGTCGTCTCCCAGCATATCAGACTTCAGCAGTGAGGAACGCGCATGCATCCAGTATTTGTTGCCCTGCACCGAATTGATCTCCCCGTTATGGCAAAGCATCCGGAAAGGCTGGGCCAGATCCCATGTAGGGAAGGTGTTGGTGCTGTATCGGGAATGCACCAAGGCGATCGCACTTGTAGTATCCGGATCAGTCAGGTCCTTATAAAAATTTTTCAACTGAAGAGAGGTGAATAATCCTTTATAAATAACCACCTTTGAGGAAAGGCTTACTACATAGAAACGTTCTTTATCTTTTAGCTTAGAGGCTTCAATGATTTTTTCCAGCTTTCTCCGAAGGATATAAAGTTTTCTTTCCAGTATTTCCTGGGAAAGATCTGCTTTAAGAAATACCTGGCGGATGATGGGTTGTTCTTGTTTGGCCAGGTCGCCTATTTCATTTGAATCTATCGGTACTTCCCGGGTTTGGATGAACTCCAGGCCCAGTCCTTCTGCCAGTTCTTTTAGTTGATTCAGACAGTATTGGGCTTCCTTTTCGTTCTGTGGTAAAAAGAGTATGCCGGTTCCGAATTTTCCCGCTTCTGGAAGTTCTATACCTTGGTTTACATAGTATTCCCTGGGAATTTGAATGGTAATGCCAGCCCCATCACCGGTATTGCTGTCTGCCCCTTCCGCTCCTCTGTGCCGAAGATTGGCAAGTACTTCCAAACCTTTTTCTACAATACCGTGGGATTTCTCGCCCTTTGCATGGGCTACGAAACCAATCCCGCAATTATCGTGCTCATTCTGGCGGTTATACAAACCGCTGTTTTGAGGTAAGTAAGCCATAAGTTTTTGTTTTTTATACACGTAATTGGACCCCTTTCTCCTATAAACAAATTTTTGGAATCAATTGATTTATAAGAGCGCAATTTTCTTTATTGATTTGAAGGGGAAGGTCTCCTAACTGAAGCGGAGATTATATTCACATTAGCTTTCAAAAGTAAAAAGAATATGTTAGAAAACATAATAGATCTTATTAAAAGATGAGGGTATCCAAAAAAGATCACAATATAAATTTCAAGCACCAAATCACAGAACAATATTCATTTACAGTTTAAATAATCCCGGGAGCTGCCTGAAAAAGCTAGTTTCAGGCAGCTCCGGGATCATCATTCTTGTTGGACTGACCGGATGATCAATTTAACCCGGTATTGAATTAGTTGTCGTAATACAGGAAGAACTCATAGGGATGAGGTCTGAGCGCAAGTTCATTCAGCTCATTTTCCTTTTTGTATTCAATATAGGTTTGAATTAAATCATCTGTAAACACATTTCCTTTGGTAAGATACTCATGGTCTTTCTCAAGAGCTTCCAGGGCTTCATCCAGAGAGCCGGGAACTTTTGGCACTTTGGCCAGCTCCTTAGGAGCCATGGAATAGATGTCTTTATCCAAAGCATCTCCCGGGTCGATTTTGTTCTCGATTCCGTCCAGCGTTGCCATCAGCATGGCTGTAAACATCAGATAACCATTTGCCGTTGGATCCGGGCATCGGAATTCGAAACGTTTGGACTTTGGAGATTTGGAATACATAGGTATTCTGACGGCTGCAGACCGGTTCCTCTGTGAATAAGCCAGGTTTACCGGTGCTTCAAAGCCCGGCACCAATCGCCGGTATGAATTGGTTGTGGGAGCGGCAAAAGCCAGAATGGAAGCAGCATGTTTCAGTACGCCTCCAATGCCGTAAACCGCTTCCTGAGAAAGCCCCGCATATTTATCTCCTGCAAACATCGGCTTCCCTTCTTTCCATAAGGAGAGATGGGTATGCATGCCACTTCCGTTGTCCTGGAAGATGGGCTTGGGCATGAATGTCACCGTTTTATTATGGGTTTTGGCTACGTTTTTAACGACGTATTTAAACCACATGAACTGATCGGCCATGGTAAGCAGGTCGGCAAATTTCATATCAATTTCGGACTGTCCGCCTGTACCTACTTCGTGATGATGGGCTTCAATTACAAATCCCAGCTTCCTCAGCACGTCGACCATTTCTCCCCGCATGTCATGATAGGTATCTGTAGGACTTACCGGGAAATAGCCTCCCTTGTAACTTGGTTTATAACCCAGGTTGGGTTCTTCAATCCGGTTGGTATTCCATGCTCCTTCATTGGAATCTATCTGATACATGCCCAGGTTTTGTTTTTGATCGTAACGAATCTCATCAAAGATGAAAAATTCAGGTTCAGGACCAATAAAACAGGTGTCCCCTAATCCGGATTTCTTCATATGCTCAATACCTTTTTGAGCCACATACCTCGGATCCCTCGTGTAAGGCTTCAGAGATATCGGGTCATACACATCGGCAATAACGCTTACAGTGGGCTTTGCAAAAAAAGGATCCATTTTTACGGTGGAAGGATCGGGAATGGCAACCATATCTGACATGTGAATGTTCTGCCAGCCTCTTATTGATGAACCGTCAAACCCTACTCCTTCTTTAAAGGTGTCTTCATCCCAGGTTTCCAGAGGAAAAGTGCAATGCATCCAGGAACCCAGCAGATCGGTGAATTTGAGATCTACCATTTCAGCTCCGTTCTCTTTGGCGAAATTAAAAAACTCAGTTGGTGTCATACGATTTAAATTTAAATGGTTTATATAATGGCATTCTGTCGTGACTAAATAAAGTATAAAAAGATTACCCCTATAATTTCAAGGGGTACTGAATGCAAAAATAAGTATTATTTTAATTAACCCCAAATAATTTTAGGGTAAAATTCAAAAATGTTTTATTTTTATTTTAATTACCCCTATTTTTATTAGGGCATGGCATTAAAAAAAATAATATTTATTGCACCAATCCCTTGGAAATTTTGGTAAACTTCCAAAAGATGGTTGATAGTTTTTAGCCACCAAAACACTAAAGTAACACCAAAGCCTGTTATATGAGTTTTACATTTTTTCTTCATAAATTTTTTGGCTATACCTTGTAAATAAAAAAAAGAATGTTTACATTTGGACAATTATTGTCCAGACATTTTTTATCCAAATGCTAACCATCGGTGAACAAATAAGAAAATTGCGTGAGGAAAGCGGACTTCCATTAAGGAAAGTAGCAGCAGAACTGGATATTGATCAATCAATCCTGAGCAAAATAGAACGCGGTGAAAGAAAAGCCTCAAAAAAGCAAATCATTCAGATAGCTAAAATATTCAATGTACAAGAAAAAGACTTACTGATCAATTATTTGAGCGACCAGGTCTTATATGAATTAATGGACAATGAAGATTTGGCTACGGATGCATTAAAAGTTGCAGAAAAGAAAATCAAATACAGGAATAAAACAAAAAATGAAAAATAAATTACCTGGAGCATCGTCAATCCAAGAAGAATTGCCCAGCCAATTTGCTGACCAATTGGGTGTGGAATATGCTTCTTCAGTAGATCAGTCACATAAAAAACGTAACGGTCAGTTTTTTACTCCAGTTGAGATTGCTGCTTTTATGGCTTCTCTCTCTGACTTCAATGGGGATTCCGTTCGTATACTTGATCCCGGGTGCGGTTCAGGAGTGTTATCATGTGCGTTGATCGAAAAATTGGTGGATTCGAATAGTAATTTAAAGTATATAGAATTAGTGGGATATGAAACGGAACAAAAACTCTTTTCTACGGCCCATCAATCCTTTGAATATTTGAAAGAATGGCTGCTAGGAAATGACATCAGCATGGAGTTTAAACTTCACAATGCAGATTTCGTCCTTCATAACGCTGATGCTTTTAAAGAATCTCGCGACCTGTTCTCAAAAGAAATCGAGCCCTTTGATATAATTATTTCTAATCCCCCATATTTTAAAATCTCCATAAATGATAAAAGAACCGTTGTTTCCAAAGTCGTTATAAACGGTCATCCGAATATTTATGCCATCTTTATGGCCTTATCTGCAAAAATGCTTAAAGAAAATGGAGAATTGATCTTTATAACACCTCGCAGTTATGCAGCGGGAAATTATTTTAAACAATTTCGCACGTATTTTTTTAATTTAATTGATTTACAGAGAGCCCATTTATTCGTGTCGCGTAAAGATACATTTAGCCGGGATAAAGTATTACAGGAAACAGTGATTATCAAAGGTACAAGGAATACAAAACAAGAACGAAATACAAATGTAATCGTTTCTTCGTCTGGTGGATTAAAAGATTTACAGGATGCACGTTTAAAAACATTTTCCAAAAGATTTATAATCGACATTCATTCTGATGAAAAAATCTTATACTTACCTACGAGTGAGCATGAAGGAAAAATAGTGGAAGTGTTCAAAAAGTGGTCTGGCACTTTGCACAAATATAACATTAAAATTTCTACCGGTCCTGTTGTGGCTTTTCGATCCTGGGATCACATAAAAAATGAATATAATGATGATAATGAAATAGCACCCTTGTTTTGGATGCATAATGTTAAAAAAATGATATTGGAATGGCCTATCGTAAAACCCAATAAGGGCCAATATATTACAGTGAATGAAAAATCAAAATCGATTCTTATTCCCAATAAAAACTATATATTCTTAAGACGATTTAGCAGTAAGGATGATAAAAACCGTTTAATAGCCGCTCCTTATTTTTGTAATTATATAAATTCTAATTATATAGGAGTGGAAAACAAAGTCAATTATATATATCGACCAAACGGACATCTGGAAAGAAATGAAGTTGTTGGTTTATGTGCTTTACTGAATAGTTCTTTATTCGATGAATATTTTCGCATTTTTAACGGCAATGTTAACGTAAGCGCGACTGAATTACGGGAGATGACCTTGCCTTCTCTTGATATGATTAAAGAAATTGGAGATACAATTATTCTTTCAAATGATTTTTCAATGGCGAATATTAATACTATTTTAGATAAATACTTCGAACCAACCATCGTACATGAGTAAAAAAGAAGAAGCAAAACAGATCCTTGAGGCGTTAGGCCTCCCGAGAAGACAACAAAATGACCGTTCTGCATTAACACTCCTTGCTTTGTGTTATTTAAGAGAAGATGACGCCTGGAATGAGGCGACTGCAAGCAGTATGTCTGTAGGAGGTAATAGGGAAAATGCCAAATACGAAGGTATAATGCGTTTTATTTCTGATAATTATAATGTGCATTATGCGGAAAATTCACGGGAGACATTCCGCCGGCAAACGCTTCATCAATTTGTTCAGGCAGGTATAGTTGAACATAATCCGGAAAATCCTGATTTACCAACGAACAGTAAGGATAATCATTATAGGATATCCCCGGAAGCATTAAGCGTTATAAAAGCCTTTAATACAAAAAACTGGAAAACAGAAGTAAAAAAATTCAAAAAGAACATAGGTTTTTTACGCGATAAATATCAAAAAAAGAAAGATCTACATAAAATACCGGTTAATTTAAAGGAAGGAACAGAACTATCTTTTTCTCCAGGCAAGCATAACGAAGTGCAAATTGCAGTGATTGAAAAATTTGCCCCTCGTTTCGCTCCGGGAAGCGATTTGTTGTATGTGGGAGATACCGCCAAAAAAGATCTTTATTTGGATGATCAGGGACTTCAAAACTTGGGTATTCCCATTGATCAACATAGCAAATTGCCGGATATTGTTTTATATGACAAAAACCGGAATTGGTTATTTCTTATCGAGGCTGTTACCTCACATGGACCGGTTTCACCCAAAAGGCTTCTAGAACTTGAAGAAATGCTAAAAAACTGTAATGTTGGGAAGATTTATGTTTCTGCTTTCCCCGATTTTAAAGAATTTAATCGCCACACATCTAATATTGCCTGGGAAACTGAAGTTTGGGTAGTTAGCTTTCCTGATCACATGATCCATTTCAATGGCGATAAATTTATAGGCCCGCAGTAATGAGATATCTTTATTAATCGGTACTATGTTATAAAACATATAACGCTGTAATACTACTATAGCCATAGTTTGTAAGGATTCGTGAAATATTTTTTGGTTTTCTCATAAAAAAAGTAGCCGATTCTTTTGGTATTTTTTGTATCTTGCCAGTCAGTTTTTTTATAGTGTAATTCCACAGCTTTTCAATTCATTCTAAGTTTAACTAAAACCTTTTTAATATGGAAAATAGAGTTACCAATCCCATGCCGGAAGAAAAGTATCAGAAAATTCGAAAACTTATTGACGAATTGTATGAGGAACTGGACACAGCAGTGGTACCCATCAGTGATGAAGATAAGAAGGAAATGCAAAAACTGGGCGCAAAAACTATGGAATTTGTCCGAAACAGCGTAAAACATGCCAAGCTGACCCCAGAACTGGTGCCTTCCTACATCGATGTGAATGAGATGGAAAAAGATCTCATAACAACTGAGCAAATGCGGGACATCTCCCTCAGACTGGAAAAGCTTAGTAATCTTGTTGGAGACACCTATGTACTTGCCGGCAGTGAGCTCTATGACAGCTCCCTGATTTTCTACCACAGCGTAAAGGGCGGCGTCAGGGCCAACATCCCCGGAGCAGAAGAAGCTTACGAAGATCTTAGTGTACGCTTCCCCGGCCGGCCTTCCAAAGCCAGTGAAGAGGCGGAGCCTGCAGAATAAAATTTATAATCTGTATCTTCCGGTGGTCGAAAAACGTTCTTGCAGGTTTTTCAGTTTCAACCTGTAAGAGCGTTTTTCATTAATCACCGTTCCTACTTTTGGCTCCTTCGTTCAAAACTTAAACAATGTCCTGAAGCATTTTTCTTCAAAATCCGTGTTACAAAAAAGTCACTCGGAGACACTTGTTAATAACCTGTCGCGAGGAAAAAGTATTTTTCAATTGACTTTTTAATTACTTCGACTCACAAAAAAGTCCTTCCAAATCCCGTGAAATTAACCTGAAACCCACTTTTAAGCAGCTTTGTTGTAGAAAGAAGTAGCCCAGAGTCACTTTTTAGTAGGTTTGAGTAAGAAAAAAGTCACTTACAATCCACAAAAAAGTCACCCAGAAACACTTTTTAATAACCTGTGGTGAGAAAAAAGTATGCTTCTACTGACTTTTTTGTCGCTTCGACTGACAAAAAAGTCACTCACAATTACTTTTAAGTAACTTATTGGAAGAAAAAAGTACCCTTCAGGTGAGTTTTTAGTCACTTCAAGTGTCTAAAAAGTCGTATCGAGGGGCGAGAAAGTCATCTGGGGTGACAAAAAAGTAAGCTAAAACTACTTTTTTGTCGGTTCAAGTAATAAAAAAATTGTGTGGACCCAGAAAAAAGTACTTCCAGGGTATTAAAAATACCTTGAAACCACAAAAAATACCTTCAAAGGTATTTTTAATACCTTTTGGGGAGAAAAAAATGGTTGGGAGGTATTTTTCTTATTAAGTTTTTTGATATTTAGCATATCTCTTTTCCCTCTTTAGCCTCATCAATTAAGAAATCTAATTTTCCTGCACCGGAATCCTTTTTTATTTCATTATCCCATTTTTCCCAGTCCTTTTCTGCAATCCAGCGCCTCAGTTCATTAAAATCCGATTCCGGGAGCTTTTCTATTTCATTTTTGAGTTTTTTGATATTTAGCATATCTCACCTTCCTTTTTGGATT
>JBNJFN010000003.1:0-33781 GCA_051746885.1 Bacteroidota bacterium
AGCTATCCAGTTGTTATCAAAAGCCTCCTGGATATATTTCAATTCATTTCCTGACATGTGCGGAGGTGACAACCAGATCTTTTTCATATCTCTAATGGTTGTTAAATATTTTTTCAAATGTTTTGAAAATAATTGAAATATCAGTAAGTAAATTCTGCTTGATAAAATATTTCCTGTCTAATTCCACTTTTTGAGGAATGATATGGTTGATGTATAACTTTTCCGGATCCTCTGACTCCTGGTACAATTCACTTTCATTTGAAAAATAAATGGAAGAATAACAGGTAATTCCCGGTTTCATGCGGTAATATTCAGGCATATACCTGAGATAATAATTGCAGTATTCCGGTACATCAGGCCGCGGACCTACAACAGCCATATTCCCTTTCAATACATTGAACAATTGCGGCAATTCATCCAGCTTATATTTCCTTAAACAGTATCCCGCCCTAGTAATTCTCGGATCCCGGTTTCCTATGGTTAGTTTCAGTGCATCGTTATTGGGATGCATTGTCCGAAACTTAAAAACATCAAATGGCCCCTGATTTCGTCCGAGGCGGCGACTTCTGTAAATCACACCTCCCCGGGAATCTATAAGAATCCACAATGCAATCAGCAATAAAATAGGCGAAAGAACAAGGATGCCCAAACAAGACAGAATGATATCCAATATCCTTTTGGTCATAGCTCATATTAGAAATTAAACAATCAGCTTTCCAAAAAACTGCTTTTTATGTCCCTTATATTTTGAGGTTTCTTCCTTTAAATATTGATAAAATACCTGGGTATGTATATTTAAATCCCAATCAACTACCTTATTCTCAAATATTCGGGGAATGGGATTTTTTTCCCGTAGCACTATATCATTTTTTGAAGCAAAATCAATTATTTGTTTAATAACCTGATGTGGCGTTTCACAAAGTTCCCCGTATGATAGAGAAAACATATCTTTTCCATAATAATCCAGGATAATAGAATGAATACGTATAATTTGCCTGGTTATTTCTTCATAACGATCCCGGGATACATTCTGAATCCCCCCGGGATTCAGGGAGAACCATCTGTTTGGTGAGCTCCTGTATAATGAATAGGCATTGGAAACCAAATCCCGGTATAGATGAATAAAAACAGCATTGGGCCAATATTCGCGCAGAAAATCTATACAGAATACGTGACCTATATAACCGGAAATCCATACCATTTCCTTCGAAGAGTATCTTTTGGACAATAAGGCTTTCACTTTGTTAAGCCGGCTGGGTTTCAAACGCGAATTATCTGGTTGAAGTCCCTGGCCCATCCAGTATTTCCAGAATTTCATCCCTTCTGCTTCTCCACACATTCCGGGCACAAAACCCCTTATTGATTGAAAATTAGCCCGTTGTTTGTTACATAACCAGTCAGATAAAAACGAACCCAACATGGGTGTGCTGAACAAAAGATTTTGCAGGTTGGTTAAATGGACATTATGAAAAGCTTCGATAAGCAATTGATAAAGCAGTGTCGAACCACTTCGTGGAGGTGCCAGTATAAAAATGGCAGGCAAACTTTTTGATTTATTAAACGCATAAGGCAAACGAAAAGGATAATCCAGAAACCACAACGCAGGCGAAACAGCTTGATAGATCCTCCCAATTTTTACCGAAACGCTATACCTGTGCATATAATCATGAATTGCGTTTTATATATTCCTGAGCCAACAAAGTGTAGAATTTTCCAAAAGGCTTTAATGGCAGCTTCCCTGTGAAGCTCCTGAATGGGTATGCAAGTTGAACAGCATGATGTAGAATGGATCGGTAACAAACATTCAGTTTGCAGTAAGCCCTTCTGAAATGAAAGTGTTCAATCAGAAAGTTATGAACATTCGTATCATGGGATATGCTTCTGGCGCCGTTCGTCATATACCTGATTCCTCTCTTACCCAGATAATGTTCGATTAGTGTATAAAGCAATGCATAACCCGAATAATCTTTTAAATAAAAAGGATGAAATTTCAAAACGCTCGTATTGATAACATCTTCTATTTTTCTGATCTCAGCATAAGCAACCAAGTCATTATTCTGATAAACACCCCAGAAATCATATTGATCTGAATCCAATTCATCCAGCCTTTGCAAAAATTTATCGCGGTCTAATGGTCTGAAGCTATTATGATATCTCGAAAAAGCCTTCTTATAGACTGAAAAGCCCTGCTTTGTCAATTCATTTTTCCCAATTTGCCGGACAAGATTATTTTTTAGTCCTCTTCTTACTTTGCTTCGGGTATTCCGGCTGAATTCCCAAAAGCCTGTATAATTGTCCTTGATGATGTACCAGAATGCTGATGTTTCGTTTTTATCCCACTGGGAGGGCCACCTGATCAACCAGGCATTAGTGCGATGAAATAGTTCATGGCAATCTTCTTCACTCAGGGAAATTTCCCGATGGGGAGGTCCGGCCGGCATAAGGGTATTCCGATACAGTTCCCAATGAATGTTATTGAATTCAAACGTTGTATTTCTTTCCTTGCCGGACATTTACCTTAATACCTGGTTATAGATTCTGAGCATGCTGTTGATACTGCTATGGAAACTATAAAGTTGTTCCACATGATTGCGGGCATTTTTCCCTAGTTCCTCCCTTAATCGGTCATCATGAATAAGCCTGTGGATGGCTTCGGCAGGTTTTAAAACTTCATTATCAGGAACCACTATGCCCGTATCATTGTCTTTAACAATCTCAGTAAATCCCGAGACATTGCTTACCACCACCGGTATCTGACACGCCCCGGCTTCCAGTACAGAGACGCCAAAACTTTCATTGCAAACGGAGAGGGCAACAAACACATCCATTCTGTTGATATAATAAGGCACATCATCCGGTTCCACATCTCCGGCAAACTCCACCTTCTTGCTTATCCCAAGCTTATTGGCTAAATTTTCAAGATTTTTTCTCTCAGTGCCTTGTCCCACAACTAAAAGCTTTAAGTCTAAGCTAGGATTCCAATCAACTATTTTTTTAAAGGCTTTTATAAGCAAATCAATTCCGTAAATTTTCTTTAAATGTTTTACCGTTCCGATCACAAAAGTGTTTTCATCGTTTTTTACAGGAATTGATCGAAAAGTATCGGTATCAATCCCAAAGGGCGTAATTTCTACAGGTTTTTGAGTGAAGTTTTTTATCTGATTGAGCATATTATTGCTTGTCGAAAGTATGGCATCAGCCTGGTTTAATGCATACTTCACCAATGTCCGGTTAATCCACGAACGGTTTGGAAATCTGTATATATCCGATCCCCATATGGAAACCACATAAGGATGAAAACCGGTAAGAGCTCCCAGTACACCATAACTACTAATATAGTGAGAATGAAGAATATCAGGCTGAAAAGATTGGATAGCCCGCTTTATCGCAGGCAATATTCTTAAATAAATGATTTTCACAAACCGGGGATTTTTCTGCATTACAAACCGATTGCTTAATCCCAGGCTTTGAAACTCTATATTGGGATAATCTGCAAACAAATCCCCTGAAACTTTATTCAGGCTCAACAAATATACCTGAAGGCCCTTAAATGCGAGGGATTTGACCCATTTAACTGTGTGAACGCTTCCCGGATTTCCTAACAACAGTACTTTCATTGACTAATAATATCTCTTGCCTTTTGCCCCCAGTTAAAAGTTAATGCCTGCTTTCGCTTCCTGCATTTCTGCCGAATATCCTCCAAACGATTATTTTCAATGATAGATTGAAGTTTTTCTGCCAGATCCCTCTCGCACAGCTTAAACATCAATTCCGGATAAAACAAAATTTCCGGTATTCCTCCTGCCTCTGATCCAATTACAGGAATTTCCAGAAAAAGGGCTTCCAAAATTACATTAGGGAAAGAATCTGTGAGTGAAGGTACAATCAGCAGATCATAATTGGGTAAAGACTTCATAGGCTGATCTATCCAACCTAAGAATTGGATCTGGCTGTAACTCTTATAAATGCTTTCATAATCAAATTTTAAACTACCCTCACCAATCACATCCAGCTCTACCGGATATCCTTTATCAAACAAATACCGCACAGCCTCTAAAAGCAGATGTAATCCTTTTATTCGATTATTTATGGCTCCTACAAAAACAAAATTATAACCATTCCCCCGATGAAGGGATTTTTGCCTGATATAACCGGAATAGCGAAGTATCCAGCTGGCATTCACATTATTGTATAATATGTAAGATTTTTCTTCCAGTTTTTCCCAGATACCGGGATGCCTCCGTTTTAAAACACTTTTGGCATAATTGCTCTGTAAAATGATCTTTTGGGATTTGTTTAAGGTGTATCTTTCTATCCATTTAAATAGCACCAACTTTAATCCCTTCAAGCGGTTTCCGATTCTCTGTTCATTTTGGACCCGAAAATGCATATTTTGCAGAACATCCTCCCTAACGAACAAATTGATGTTTTTTAGTCCCGCTAAAATAGCTTGAATGGCATAGGGGACCGAAAACAAGACTAAACCATCTGTATTAATTTGCTTTACGATGCGGAACGATTTACGGTTGAAGAGAAAATTGAGCAGGCCATTAGGTAAAATCTTTGATCGGTAGGTTTTTATTGGTATGTGATGAAGGTTGGAATGATGTTGTAAATTAACATTTTCAGGTGCTAAAAGATATACTTCATCTCCTGCCTCAAGAAAATATTTCAGCATTTCCCGATATCGCCTGGTTCCACCTGTTAAAGGAGTAAGAAAATAATCCCCGGCCGTATAGAAAACAAATGTTCTTTTTACCGGTTTATCAACTGATCCCATAACCTTTTATATCCCGTTATGCGTAACCAAATTTTCTAAATTTCCCTTTTTTGAAAGAAAAGTAATTCCAATTACTCATTACAAGCACATTATAGAAAACATAATATTTTAAAAGCCAATAAATAAAAATCAACTTTTGCAACATAGGCAATCTGCCCGTAGAGTAAAATTTTAATCCCTTATTCATAAGTTCTCTTCTCAAAGCAGTTTGAAGAAAAACAATTCTGTGGGTCTCCAGCTCATTTTTCCATCCTGCGGTACGTGAGGAATTATAATTACCTCCGAGATTTTGATGCAAATGCCTTTGTTGCTCAGGAATGCGGGAATAATAACTCTCTTTCCTATCCTTTTTAGTAGATTTTAATTGGAGAAAATTCAGAATTTTTTCCAATTCTTTAGCTTTACATTCTACCAGATCTTCGTAATTGATTGTATAAAAAAAAGCCTCATAGTTCGTATGACGAATAATTTTCTGCATCCTTTTATAGGTCAAGGCAAATTTTACAATTCCCTCATTCATCAATTTTTCTGAAATACTATTGATGCTTTTTTTCTGGGAATTGTATATGGCTCTGGGATCACGATCAATAAACAGAAATAACGCATCGGGAAATTCTGCTCTTACCTTATCGATGAGTAAACAATAATTACCCTGTTTATGAATTACCATTTCGGGTAGATTTTCTGCAAAATACAAATAATGAATAATATGCAGTATATCGCCAAATCGTAACGGGAAAGAGCAACTTTCCAGAATGGCCTTTTTTAATTCGGCTTTACTAATACCCCACGCCTGAAATTTTTTGTCGCGGTAAATTTCCTTGAGATAATTGGCAAGTGCTTTGCTATCTTTAATCTTCAACGGTTTCCCCCTTTTTATCCCATCGGGGAGATTTTCTTCGAGGGTAACCCCAATTAATCCATACTGATCCAGTTCACTGGCCAGCAAAGTTGAACCGGAACGTGCCAGGTATGTTAAAAAACAAATTCGGTGATTCATCAACTATTTAATGTGAGAATAATATAATAGTCGATTGGCAAGGTAGTGGGTAACCTTATATTCTGAAACATGCATGGGTTTCCAGACAGGAGCCTTTGATTTTTCCAAATGAAAGTAACGTTCAATAAACGGGGCAAAAAATCTATTTAAAAAGCGTATCTCCACTTTACTGATCTCTTCTTTCCATTGATTCAGGGGCCGTTTATCTATACCAATCAAATCAGAATAATGCCAACTGTTCCCCTGCCACAATCTACTCTGCAGGGTTGGCTTCAATACGACCGGGTCGAATTGAATTCCCAGAAATTCAGATAATTTTTCCATCTCTCTTTTGTTGTCTTGTAACAGATCATCATAGATCAATATATAAAAACGGGAGGGAAATAAACGCGAATATTTCTCCATAAAATAATAGGAATGCTTCATTCTGGAGATCTCATAACCAATGTAGGGATAAGGATTCCGAATAGTTGAAAGGTTCATGCCCTCATATTTTTGTCCTTTATTCCGGCGGGTATGCGTGCGTAGCGATTTCACCGCAGAAACATAATGCGCATAAGGATTACGAAGTACATAGATAAACCTTAAGTCAGGAAACCAATTCAGCAGCTCAGGGAAAAATTCTGTTTCCAGAACGGTTTTGGAAACAAAACGCAATTGATGGAAAGAAGAATCTTTTCCCAATGCATAACAAAATGCCCTGAATAAATTTTTATAAACTTTTTTATAACTATCTGTTGAAGAATGCTGTATGCAATCAATAAATTTTCCGTAATCAAACTGCGGTAGATAATATTCTGTGTTTTCGCGGGTTAATCGCTTAACGAAATGATTTTCTGCAATCTTTTTAATTAATTCCCTGGGATTACTTAGCCTGGCCTGCTTGTCTTTTACCAGAGAAGAATGATGAGAATATCCAAAAAGATGGAGTTCATTCGGAGGATACACAAAAAGCTCCGGGTGACTGTCAAGTAAATGCTTTAACAGGGAAGTACCTGATTTACGCAAACCGGATATGAATATCGGGGCTTTCATATCTATCGGATGTAATTTAAAACCTGCCGGTTTATCCGGTTGAATTGTCGATACAAATAATCTTTCTCCTCCTTTTTTAGAAAATAAAACACGCAATAAAAAGCATACAATAGAATCATGAGTTGCTTAATATATATATGCGCAAGCGCTTCACCCAAGAGCAAAAAGGCAATGAAAATAAAAAAACTGAAACCCAATTTTGAATAAGCATAACTTATTTCGGTTTTTATAGATAACAAATAGAAAACCAATGCAGGCTTTAATAGAAAGGTGGTGCTGGTAGCAATTGCAGCGCCATACAGACCATATCTGGGGATTAATATAACATTTAAAACCACATTCAAGGCGAGGAGCGCCCAGTTAACCTTTGCACTTACCGAAGGTATCCCCTTGGCCGAGAAAATCGTACCCGTCGAAGAAACAATTGCCTTCGGAACAATCCCTATAAACAATATTAACAAAAAAGGCACAGCTTCAAGATAATAGGAAGGCAATAGCCGGTCAATGATATATTCAGCATTGAAGAGAAATATCATGGAAGATGTGGTGATAAAAAGAAATGAAAAATCGATGGAATAACGAAAAAGCCTGTTCAGAGCAAGTGTGGAACGATCTGTAAAAGCCTTTGTAAATCTGGGATAGGTAACCCGGGAAAAACTACTTCCAAAAAGTAAAAAGAAAAGAGAAAATTTGAGGGCATAATTGTATACGGCTACCGTGGATTGATCTAAATAATGGGCTACAAAGAGCATGTCCACGCGTTTGTCAAGCAAAACAGCAAGAGAACCGATAAAAATGACGCTGCTAAACTTTATCAGCCTGGAAGCCTTTCGATAAGTTTCCTTATTGACCAATATTCCGAAGCGTTTTAAGGCAATTGTTGAGGCAAGTATCAATCCCAAAGTTTCCCCGCTATATAATCCGTAAAACACTCCTTTAAGGTCATAACCCAAATATACCAGCATAATGGCCACAACTGTCTGAACCGCACCCGCACTTAAATTGATGTAGGTTAATTTTTTAAACTCCATCTCACTCTGAAGGATATGGAGAAAAAAACTCCGCAGCATCATGAGGGGTATAAGAATCACGGCCAGATTCATAATATATCTGGCCTCCGCTATATTGAATATTTGGACTATAGAACCTCTTAAGGCCAGAAACATCAAAACCCCAACCAACGAGAAAGACAAAATAAACACCAGCCCTGCTGTAAAATAATTGTTTCTGTACTCCTGTTCACTTTTATCGTTGAGCTTCTGTATGATGCCATTCCCGATATTAAAGGAGAGTATATTTGCAAAATAAGCAATTACCAAAACCACAGTAACATACAATCCCAAATCATGAGGCAACAGGATATTCCCCAGAATGATGGAAAATATAAAGGAAAAACCCCTGTTTAACACTGTATTTAAAAAACTCCAAATGAACTGCTTCACCAATCAGGATTCAAGTGTTCGTTTCAGTATCCCGATAAGCTCATCGATGCGGTTTTCCCAATGAAGGTACTTTTTAACCCATAAAATAGCTATATTATGAAGAACTCGGCGTTCATCAGAAGACTGATTAAAAATCTCTACCATACAATCATAGATTTGCTCCTCATTAAATGCTGACCATACAGGGCATTCCGTTCCATATGCTTCTACGAATTCCTGTGAATTCGTTTCGGTACTTGAAACGACGGGTTTACCAAATGCAAGGGCTTCGCGCTGTATTCCACTAAGCGTATTCAAGTTATGGGTAAACTGGTCAAAAACTGCAACACGATCAAGTGCCATATAGGCATGCAAATCGGGTAACGACAAATGATCAATGAATTCCACATATTCTTCCATGCCAAGTTTTTGAACCATTTCTTTGTACTGATTCACATGTCTGCCATGTAAACCACTTATCATGGATATTTGCTTTTCAGGGTAATCGTGCCTAAACTTTTTAAATGCACGAAGCAGTTTATCATTCCCTTTATAATCTATTCTAGCGGGATCCAGATTTTTTCTCGTAGGATGAAATACAATACCATCCAAACTGCTATATCTGTTTTTCAATTCATTCTTTAAATTGTGATTTACATTTTCCTGCAATTGATAGACATCTACCAAAAAGGGAAAACGAATGATCTTATTTCTCTGCCCCAGCAATTTCGAAGCCCATACAATATCTTCCTGTTCGGTAATAATTCTGTTTACATTATGAATGCGCTTTCTGAACAGCCAGGAATGGATTTCCTGTTTGAGGGATTTACTGCCAAATGGAAGCCTTGTCATATCTCCACCAACCGGAAAAATGACAACAGGCTTACTTAAGATTAACGAGGGAATTATATATTCTCCTGCGGTCATGATCAAATCAAACTTTCCGGCCAGTTTCCTGAGTTGGAATCCCGGATAGATGTAAGGAAGGAAAAAATCAGAAAATTTTACAATCCAGCCTGGATAGTCATTTTGTAGATGAACATCCTCCCATTCCGGCAAATTTCTTTGTCCCCGAACCTGGGACGGGATCGCCAAAACAGCTTCCAGATTCCTTTTTCTCAACCATCTGACAATTCTGTATCCGGTATTTCCAGGGTTTCCGACGAACAATATCCGCATGCTGCTGGATAAAATATCTAAGTGCTTAATTTATTAAAAGGCAGGAGGTAACAATACGGAAATTCCTTTTTGATAACTTCTTCAGAACAGGAAAACAAATGATCATCATAAACCTTAATATAATAATAATAAGGAATATTCACTGCATTCCACTGTCTCTTAAAACGGTATACTCCATGCTGATCCAAATGCGTGCCACCCCAATTCCAGTAGAAATATCCCCTTCTGGCAGCATCCTTCATGGCTTCGTAGATTAGCAGGCTTAAAGGCTGAATGGAGCGATATTCCTTTACGATTGCAGGAATATAATATTCCACTGTCCGGTTAAAATAGAAAAGCAAAAGACCAGCGACAGGCCGGGAATCTTTATAGGCCATCCACAAATTATAATCCTGACCCCTTCTGAAATGGTCCATCACCAAATGAAAAAAGGATTCGGGCTTTTTCTTTCCGTTGATTTCATCCATATGTTTATAATGGGCTTCTTTAAGAAAATCAAAAGCATTTTTTTCATTTTTGATTTCCACCTCAACGAAATTTTTTATGGCCTTTCGAATCATCCGCCGGGTAAAGGAACCAAAATGATCAATAGCATTCTCCGGTCTCTTTTCGGAAAATATCCGAATATCGCTTATATGACCTATTCTTTTGTCCAGGTAATCATAATCCATATTCAATCCCTGATCCTTTGCCAAAGGACTGCTGATCATTGTGGCTGAAAGACAGTTCTTATTTTTACCCAGTTCAAAAAACTCATTAACCAACGATTGGCTTACCTCCCGGTTTCCGTTAAATTCAATTACCCCGCCATTACTACCAAAAAATGCAAGGGAATTGAGACACGTGCCTATCTTTCCGCGACACAAAACAGAAGGTAAAGCTCCAAGGATTCTGCCTGCCTCCACAGCTATCAGATAATAATCCTCAACGGAAAGCAAACGTTTTAAGAACTTTCGAAAACCATTCGAATAATAGAAAAGGGTATTCTCCCTTTCTTTTAAAAACGTTTCATAGGCAGGCTCCCACCGGGATGTAAGAAATTCCACTTTCATCCGGAAGTATTAGGGAAGGAAAGTTTTCAGCCACCATTCAAAGCTTAGGAGAGACCAAATAAGCAACCTGTTGTTTTTTCTAGCAGAAAGGTGTTCATCGATTTTGCCCATCGCCATTTCAGGCTGAACAAAATCGTATATCCTGGCATTTCGGTTATACAGAAGTTTTTTTATGTAGTCAATGCTTTCTCCTTTAAACCAGCTTGCATCAGGAGCGGAAAAACCCTGTTTTATCCCGTTTGCATATTGATAAGGCACATATTTGTTGAGCACTTTTCTGAGAAGGATCTTCCCATCACTGGTCTGATGAAAATATTTCCGGGTCTTGGGGCCGGGCTCATTCTCATTGATTCGGGTTACCTCCCTGAGGTTATTTAGCTTATATCGGACGGGGACTTTCATGGCAAAGTCCACCAAATCATTATCCAAAAAAGGAACCCTCATCTCTAGACCATTCGCCATACTCAATTTATCTTCTACCAGCAACAGGCCCTGCAGGAAGGTTTTAATTTCAAAATACAAGGAATTATTGATATATTGCTCCGGTGTATCTATTTGAAAGGGCCCGTTGGGATTGTTCAGAATGTTTTTAAAAACCTCTTTGGTGGGATAACTGGCAACATCTTTATAAACAGAAGGATTGAAAAATTCCTGTTTTTCCTCATCCGATATCAGGCGTGACCAATAATCATAATATTTGCTGATGTAATGGTCAAAGTCATGATTTACTACCGTACGGTAATAGCGCCAGGGATAACCGGCAAAAAGCTCATCACCACCTATACCTCCAAGAGAAACCTTGACAAATTTCGCAGCCAGACGGTGGATGTAATAATTGGGATAACACTGTCCTACCCTAAGATCCTCAAGATGCCATGTAAGGGCAGGCATAACCTTTTCCATGTCACCGGCCTTCAACACCACCTCATATTGTTCGGTTTTAAACTGGTTTGAAAGATACTCTGCTTTGGTCCTTTCATCAAAGGCCATTTCCATACCCGAAGCGGAGGAAAGGTCGAAGCCTGCAGTAAAGGTTTTCAGATCGGGAAAAGTTTTTGAAGCAATGCTGGTAATGGCTCCGGAGTCTGTACCACCACTAAGATAAGATCCGATCTCCACATCGCTGATCAAATGGCGATTAACTGCCCGATGAAAAAGGTGCGTCAGTTCCTCAATATATTCATCCTCGGATAAAAATAGCTCATTATCCTCAAAATGAAAATCCCAGTACTTTTCAATGTTTTTCCTGCCCTCTTCCAGATGATACTCTATAAAGGTACCGGAAGAGACCATCCTGATTCCTTTAAAAAGGGTACGGTCCGAAAACACATTTTGAAAAGTAAAATATTCATTCAATGCTTCATTTGATACTTCCACCCGATAATCGGGATGCTGAAGAAGAGATTTGATTTCAGAACCAAATACCACCTTCCTTCCATCATCCCAGTAATATAGCGGTTTTATCCCATACCGGTCTCTTGCCAGCACCAGGGTATTTTTCTTTCTGTCCCAGATGGCCAAAGCAAACATACCGTTGAACTTAGACAAAGCTTCCTTATCCCAAAAGCTCCATGCATTCAGGACAACTTCCGTATCCGAAACAGAATGAAACAAGTATCCTTCCTTTTCAAGGTGAGTTTTAATTTCTTTGAAGTTGTAGATCTCGCCATTGTAAATGAGCACATAACGACCATCATTGCTTATCATGGGCTGATGGGCAGCAGAGGTCAGGTCCAATATAGCAAGCCGTCTGTGGCCGAGACCAATGAAACCATCTGTCCAGAATCCTTCACCATCCGGCCCCCGGTGTTTAACCATCCGGGTCATTTTCCCCAGAATACCCTGAGGAAGTGGCGCTTTATAATAATTGAATATCCCGGCAATCCCACACATCAGGGGGCGACTTTATTGAGTTGATCAAACAGATAATCCTTTTCCTCCTCTTTCATGGCAGGATAAAAAGGTAAGGCGATGGTAAGCCTGTCGGCAGCATATGCATGGGGAAAATCCATTTTATGGTATCCATATTTGTCCTGATACAGCTTTTGCATAGGTACTGAATGAGTTCCGGGCCTGGTCATGATACCCTTTTCTTCCAGCTTGCCCATCAGGGCATTTCTCTCTTCATGGAGTTTGTCCAGTTGATTGGCGTCATTTTTTTCAAGAGCATCATAAGTCTCCTGGGGTTTAAAAAGAGTACAGAAGGTCTGAAAGCTATGTTGATATCCTTTCGGAACAGTGGGTAACTTTAACCAATTAATATGGTATAAGCGATCATTGAATTCCCGGGCTAGTTGTGTTTTAATATTCAGGATCTCGTCAAGTTTTTCCATCTGAGCAACTCCCATGGCTCCTTGTAAATCCGTCATCCGCATGTTATATCCCACCCACTCATATGTACTCATCTGAAAACTCTTTTTTCCGGGATACTTTGTATGATCGCTTATATCGGCACCATGATCTCTCAGGCTCCGGGCCATGCGATCAACACTTTCCTGATTGGTGATGACCATGCCCCCTTCGCCTGTTGTGATTGATTTTCTCGGATGAAATGATAATATGCCTGCATCCCCGAAAAGCCCACAATGCGTATAATTGAGGCGGGACCCCAACCCACAGGCACAATCCTCCACAATCCTTATATTATGATTCGCAGCAATATGGGTTATTTCAGGCATATCAGCAACAAGACCGAAAAGGGTTACAGGATAAATGGCTTTTGTCCGGGTGTTTATATGCTCTCTTATCTGACCCGTATCGATATTAAATGTATCCAGCGATATATCACAGAATACAGGTCTGGCACCCAGGAATTCGACAGCATTAGCTGTGGAGATCCAGGTAAAGGCAGGCAGAATAACTTCATCATACGGCTGAAGATCCAATATCCTTGACATAATGAACTGCCCGGAGGTACAACTGCTAATCGCTACTGAATAACGGGCACCTGTGAAGCTTGCAATTCTTTTTTCAAACTCCTCCACCTTAGGACCCTGGACCAGCCATCCGGAATCCAGTGATTCCTTTATAAGTTCATATTCCCGGTTAGAAACATAAGGTTTGGTGATGGGGATATACATTGGAACAAATGCGAATTTTCCCGATTTCAACTATTGTATCTATACAAATAAAAAAAATGCATGACTAAAAACATTGTTAAACAGTTACATTGTTGCCATTGCTAAATAATTATTGGATTTCAGATTTTACATCTCTTGTCATTCGATTGGCCAGAGGTTACCATAAAAATCAATTTGACAATGTGTCAACTTATCAATGAAACTTGCTTCACAATATACCTGTTTGTAATTAAGAGAGTTTACCGGCATCCCTCCATTGGATAAGTTTCTGCAACCCCGTTTCCAAACCAAAATGATAACGAAACCCAATATCCTTTTCTGCCTTTTCTGTAGAGCCTATACGGTTCTTTACCAGTTTTCGGGTATCTTCACTGGAATAGGGTTTATAGATCACTTCCAGGTTGGAGCCTTTCAATTTCAGAATGGTATCACAAAGCTGACTGACGGAAGTCTGAACCCCTGTGCCCACATTGTAAAACTCATCTGTAGAAGATGATTTTAAGGCAAGAACATTGGCCCTGGCAACATCTTCCACGTAAATAAAATCATAAGCTTGCGAACCGTCTCCGTTAATCACAGGAGTTTCTCCAGCATCAATTTTGTTCAGCATAACTGGAATTACTCCGCTGTATGCTGATTGCTGGTCCTGGTATGGCCCATAAACATTCATATACCTCAAACCTACATAATTTAGACCGTATCGTTCATAGAGCGATCTACACATAGCTTCTCCTGAAATTTTGGTGGCACCGTAAAAATTGCGGTTATTGAAAGGATGGTCTTCACTCATGGGGAATTCAACAGCATCGCCATATACAGAGGCGGAAGATGAATATACCAACTTCTTAACTTTATTATGGATACAGGCCTCCAAAACGTTGAATGTACCTTTGATATTCACCTCAAATGCAGCCCTTGGATAATCTCTGCAATGTAATAGCCACAATGCAGCCAGATGAAATACATAATCCACACCACTCAAAGCTTCATTCAATATATCGATCTCCCGTATATCACCGCCATGGGGAAAGACTTTACAACGATTATCCTTCAAAGGTTCCTGAATATTTTCCCTTTTACCGCGGACAAAATTATCGTATATGATCACCTCCCTCACATCTTCCTTCAACAGTTCCCTTACAATAAAACTGCCAATAAACCCAGCACCGCCAATAATAGCAACTTTTGAACCCTTTAAACTGAACATCTCAGTTAATCTTACATTTTCAAATGTCATAGTACGCCCTGTACCACTCGACGAACTTCTTCACCCCATCCCGGATATTGGTCCGGGGTCTGTAACCGAAATCTTCAATCAGGTCATTTACATCGGCCCAGGTTTTATACACATCACCAGGCTGCATGGGCATAAAATTTTTCTTTGCTTCCCTGCCTGTTTCCTGTTCTATTGCTCTGATGAAATCCATAAGATGCACTGGATTGTTGTTTCCTATGTTATAGATTCTGTAAGGAGCGGGTGAGGAGGCAGGATCCGGAGACATTCCGCTCCAGTCAAGAGTGCCGGAAGGAGGATGATCAATCACCCGAACAATCCCTTCGACGATGTCGTCAATATATGTAAAGTCACGCTGCATATTCCCGTTGTTGTACACATCGATTTGCTGATCGTTGAGAATTGCCCTTGTAAAAAGGAAAAGTGCCATATCGGGTCTCCCCCATGGACCATAAACGGTAAAAAAACGCAAGCCGGTTGTAGGCAGTTCATAAAGATGACTATAGGTATGAGCCATCAATTCATTGCTCTTTTTACTCGCTGCATAAAGGCTTATGGGATGATCCACATTATCATGGGTTGAAAAAGGCATGGATTCATTCATACCGTAGACACTTGAACTGCTTGCGTAAGTCAAATGTTCTATTTGATTGTGCCGACAAGCCTCAAGTATGTTCAGGAATCCAGTCATATTGCTGTCAAGATATGCATATGGATGGGTTATGCTATACCTGACCCCTGCCTGTGCTGCCAGATGGCAAACCCGATCAAATTGCTCATATTCAAAAAGCTGAAATAGATTATCTTTGTCTTTCAGTTCAAGCTTTATAAAACGATAATTGGAATATATTGTACTTTTGATTAATTTATTATATCCAACCATATGCTTCTCAATTCCTGTCTCTCCCAACCGATCGTATTTTAGTGAAGGTTCGTAGTAGTCATTGATGTTGTCGAGTCCAACCACTTCATCGCCTCTGTTAATAAGTTTTTGTGCAAGGTGAAAACCTATAAAACCTGCCGTTCCAGTTACCAATATTTTCATAGCAAAGATTTGTTATTTTTTACAGCTCCGCCACATCAGTCACATTTGACTGACCCGGCTTTTCTTCTATTAAAAGTAAAAACAGCACACTTCAATCAAAAGTGCCAACAAAATAATCCCTTAAAGACTCCAATAATCCAAGTTGTTGATTTTATCCCGGTAAATGCCTTTAACATCAACAAAGAGTGCTCCCTCGGAGGCTTTGGCAAGAAAATCTTCCTCGGAAAGATTGGCATATTCCTTATGAGGCACGGCAAGAATAAGGGCATCATATGGTCCGTCGTCTCCGTTGACGAGATCAATGTCATATTCCTCTTTGATTTCCTTCGAAGAAGCATGCGGATCCATGACATCTAATTTATTGATCCCAAACGAACGCAATTCATCCACTACATCAATTACTCTGGAATTGCGTATATCGCTAACATTTTCCTTAAAGGTGGCACCATATATTAAAATCCTGGCATATTTGGGGTTTTTATCTTTTGCAATTAACTTCTTTACTATCTGCTTGGCCAGGTATCTGCCCATCGAATCGTTTACAAACCGCCCGGCATGAATAACCTGAGCATGATATCCCAATTCACGGGCTTTATAGGTAAGATAATAGGGATCCACTCCAATACAGTGGCCTCCTACAAGCCCCGGGTAAAATTTCAGGAAGTTCCACTTGGTAGCTGCAGCTTCGATGACTTCATAGGTGTTAATATTCAGCCGGTTAAAGATGATAGACAGCTCATTCATAAAAGCAATGTTCAGGTCTCTCTGGGCATTCTCAATCACCTTCGCAGCCTCTGCGACTTTGATCGAGCTGGCCTGGTGAATACCGGCCTTGATGATCAGTTGATATACTTTTGTGATGTTGTCAGCCGCCTCCTCATCAGAGCCTGAAGTTATCTTCTTTATGGAAACCAGTGTATGAGCCTTATCTCCGGGGTTAATGCGCTCGGGCGAGAATCCCACCTTAAAATCATCTCTGAAATTCAAACCGGATTCGCGCTCTAAAACCGGAACACAAGCCTCTTCAGTGGCTCCTGGATATACAGTTGATTCAAACACCACATAATCACCCTTTTTAAGCACCTGAGCCACGGTTTTGGTTGCACCAAGAAGCGGAGCCAATTCCGGTTCATTATGTTCATTAATAGGTGTGGGAACTGTAATAACATAAAATTTGGCCTGTTTGAGATCCTCAATGTTGGAAGTATACTCTATTTCGCAATCATCGAAAGCAGAAGATGGAAGTTCATTGCTGGGATCTTTACCGTTTTTGATCATTTCCACCCTTTCTTCATTGATATCAAAACCAATCACAGGTACTTTTCTGGCAAATTCAAGGGCAATAGGAAGGCCGACATAGCCTAATCCTATCACCGCTATTTTTTCTTCTTTAGCTATAAGCTTATCGTAAATGTTCATGGGGCATTATTTTAAATTGTTACATAATGGATGATACTCTCCTTTTAAACCAATAGGGGTAGCATTACGAATGGTATAAACGGTTTCTATGGATCTTCTGGAATTTTCCAGACCAAAGCCATTGTCTTTCAATATTTCTTCATAGCTCAATGTATGGAGATCGGTAAAACCCCCGCTGAATTCTATTTCCTCTCCATCAACAGTAATAGAGCGGTAGGTTCTCTTTCCTTCTTCCTTATAACTTTCAGGAAGATCGTTATAATCTACGCTTAAAAACCACCTCACCCTGGCTTTCTCCAGATCCAGATATCCGGCGGCTTTATCTTTACGGTAAACATGCACCAGATTTTGTTTAACATCTCCAAAAATCCAGGTAAGCATATCGAAGAAATGTACACCAATGTTAGTGGCAATTCCCCCTGATTTTTCTTCATTTCCTTTCCAGGAAATAAAATACCAGTTTCCACGGGAAGTTATGTAGGTCAGATCTATATCATATACCTTATCCTTCGGCCCCTGACCGATCTTATTTTTTAATTCAATAATCGAAGGATGTAATCGCAATTGCAGTATGTTATTAACTTTCCTGGTGGTCTCCTTTTCAATCTCAATAAGGGCATCCAGGTTCCAGGGATTTAAAACCACAGGTTTCTCACATATGGCATCAGCCCCCTGCCGTAAAGCAAATCGTATGTGGGAATCATGTAAATAATTAGGTGTGCATATGCTGATGTAATCAATATGCACTCCCTTTCTTTTCAATTTATCCAGGTGACGATCAAAACGTTCATACTCGACAAAAAAGTCGGCTTCAGGAAAATAATGATCAATAGCACCAACACTGTCAAACTTATCCAAAGCTGCAACAAGATTATTATTGGTCTCCTTAATAGCCCTGAGATGCCTGATGGCAACATAACCGGCAATGCCAATAATTGCGAAATTTTTCCCACTTTTATAACCCATACATCTAAGTTTTCTTCAAACACCCAAATATACTCAAAAAGTTTTATCCTGATCCTTTATAAGCATGAATATTCTTTGAATATCTAACAATTTGCCATTTTTATCAAAAAAGACAGCAAGATCATAATTTTACTTTATAAAAAGCAATGATTTTTTCCCATTTTCTTATAAATTTTTTAATTTTATAAGAATTTCTTAAACTAAAAGATCTTTATTATGACAATAACATTCAATGAGTTAAGGAAAATCAAGGACAGTCTTCCGCACGGTGCTATCAAAGAAATCGCGGAACAATTGAACATTAAAGAAGAAACCGTCAGAAATTACTTTGGAGCAACCGATTATGAACACGGTGAAAGTGTTGGGATTCATTTCGGACCGGGACCTGACGGAGGAGCTGTTACCATTGATGATCCTACGATACTCAATATGGCCATGAAAATTGCACAGGAAGAAGGCGATCTACAAAACTAGCTCAAAGTCAGCTTCTAAAAAAAGCAGAAAAAATTTTTCTGCTTTTTTTATGCATGACAAACAACAAGATGGATGAACTAAAGAAAAAACTAAAAGCACTCGAATCGAGATGGATGAAATTGTTTTTTACGCAGTTAAAAACTTACTTTTCAGGAATCCATCTACCCTCACATGATCATTGGCATCACTACAGAGTGTGGCAGTTTGTAAAGATCATTCTTGCCCATCTTGAACAAAAAGGGATAGCCTTCAACAGCCATGAAATCACAAACCTGATGCTGGCTTCCCTGTTTCACGATGTGGGTCTGACTCAAACGCTTGATGAATGGCATGGCAAGGCCGGGGCTGATATATGCAGGGAATATATTGAATCAGGCAAGCTATATCAACAGACAGATTTTTTACCCGCATTGGAGGCAATTGAAAAGCACGATGACAAACAATACAATCAAACAGAAGCCATTAAAGGCAAACCCTCCATTCTGTTTATTCTAAGTACGGCCGATGATCTGGATGCCTTCGGTTTCATAGGAGTAGTAAGATATGCGGAAATCTATCTGCTTAGAAATACCAGTATTAAGGATATTCCTGATAAAGTAGCAAAGAATGCAGATCAGCGCTTCCGGCATTTAAATAAAACATTCCGGCATTTTGAAGAATTGATAGATCAACAGAAACAGAGATATGAGTCATTGGTGCATTTTTACAAGTGTGTTAATTCATCTGCCACATCAAATAACAATAACAGAAATATCCTTCAACACATTCGAAACAATGTCGAAAATCAGCAAAATAACAACAACCTGACTGATTTATTAAATCCCATTGACTCAAAATATATTAAAAGTTTTAAAGAAAAAATTATTAAAGAGCAGCAGCATTTCGGGGATTACAGCATGGAGCCGTTCACATGACGTGCTTCCTGTGGTTATTTAATCCGAAAATCAAGCAATGTTCTATCTTCAATATAGGCTGTAAGCCGGTCCTCGATATGAACCGGCCCTACTCCTACGGGAGTGCCTGTAAAAATCAGATCACCCATCTTAAGTGTAAAAAACCGGGATATATAGGAAATAAGATCTTCATAGTTGAATATCATATCCTTTGTATTCCCTGATTGCTTGCTTTCACCATTGATATAAAGACCAAAGTTAAGATTGTAAATATCTTCAAACTTCTCTTTATTGACAAATTTCCCAAGGGGAGCAGAACCCTCAAATCCTTTGGCAATCTCCCAGGGCTCTCCGTTTTTTTTGCATTTCCGCTGTAGATCCCTGGCTGTTAAGTCAATGCCAACGGTCACCTCTTTGTAATATCGATGGGCGAACTTCTTACTGATATTTTTTCCAAGGCGGTTAATTTTAAGCACAATCTCAGTTTCATAGTGGATTTCATCAGAAAAATCGGGATAGAAAAAAGGCCGGTTCCTGATGATAATGGAAGTATCGGGTTTAAGAAAAAATACAGGTTTATCAGGAACTTTATTGCCGAACTCTTTCGCATGATCGGCATAATTCCTTCCAATACATATAATCTTCATAATCCTTATTGCTTAAACATCCTCAATTTAATGGAAGTCAACACCTTCTTGGTATAGAGCGGAAATTCATTGTTTATAATCCATCCATAATAAGCTGGATCTTTGGTGAGTACTTTTTCAACGGATTGGCCCTTGTATTTTCCAAAGTTAAAAACCTCCCTCCCTTTTTCATCATATATGATCCTTCCAACGTGGTCTACATTTTTATTGTGGGAAGAAAACTCAGCAAGTTCATCCATATCGTTATTCAACGCATCATAATGATCAATCTGGGCCTTAAGTATCTCATAAGTAGCCTGAGTATCCGCTTCAGCGCTATGGGCGTTGGTGAGTTCCTTCTTACAATAGAATTTATAGGCCGCAGCAAGGGTTCGCTTTTCCATCTTATGAAAAATAACCTGCACATCGATAAACCTGTGCCGTTTCAAATCATATTCAATATCCGCCCTGAGAAATTCTTCTGCCAAAAGGGGCAAGTCAAAACGGATTGAATTAAACCCGGCCAGATCGCAGCCCTCAATGAATTGTTGCACTTCCTTTGCCACTTCAGCAAATGTAGGTGCATCCTTAACATCCTCATCTGAGATACCATGAATTTCCGTTGATTTGGGATCAATGGGAATGGTAGGATTAATCTTCATGGTTTTACTCTCCTGATTTTCGTTTGGATAAATCTTTAAAAGAGAGATTTCCACAATGCGATCTTTCACAATATTGGTACCTGTGGTTTCCAGGTCCAGAAAAACAATGGGTTTATCAAGATTCAACTCCATAAATGACAATTGTTATAAATTGGTTGGTCCTTAAATAGTGCTGTTTTATCCCGTACCGGCCCTCTTTTTTAGCCTTAGCCATCGTCTCAGCCTTGTTCCTCTTCACTTTCGGATTCAACCATCATGGGCATCAAAAGCATCAGAATGTCTTCATCCTCATTATCCTTCTCGGCTGGATAAAGCAAACCGGCCCGCGAAGGATCGGACAATTCAATCAGCACCTCCTGGGCGTTTAAATTGGAGAGGATCTCAAGCAAGAAGGATGATTTAAAACCAATCTCCATATTCTCCCCTTCGTACTGACAGTTCAATGTTTCCCGACCGGAGACGGAAAAATCAATGTCTTGTGCCGAAACGGTAAGCTGGTTGCCATTCAGACTGAGTTTTATCAGATTGCTGGCCTGATTGGAAAATACAGACACCCTTTTAATGGTGTTATAAAAATCAAGGCGGTCAATGGTGAGCCTGAAGGGATTATCAGAAGGAATGACACTGTTGTAATTTGGGTAATTGCCTTCCGTTAATCTGGAAAGGATTTTATATTTGGGCAGAACAAACTGTACATTCTTATCATCAAAGCGAATTTCAACCTGGCTTTCTTCTTTGCTTAAAATATTCCTCAGCAATGAAGCGGGTTTTTTGGGAAAAATAAATGAAGATTCCTGACCGGGGGAAACATCCTGTCTTCTATAGCGAACCAATTTATGTGCGTCGGTTGCCACAAAAGTAATGTCTTCAGAAGCAAGCTCCACATAAATGCCATTCATCACCGGTCTCAACTCATCCTCGGCAGTAGCAAAAATGGTTTTATCGATCCCATGATATACCAATTCTGATGCCAACTGAACCTGAGTCTCCTGTTCGCTTTTGATCTCCGGAACTTGTGGAAAATCTTCTGCATTCTGTCCCACAATATTGAACTTACCGTTCTCCGAATTCAGCTCAATACCCAGTGTCTCCATATTGATATTAAATGTCAGGGGTTGCTCAGGGAATTCCTTAAGCATATCCATCAATATTCTTGCTGGTATGGCAATCTTGCCTTCATCAGTAACATTCTCAAGATCAATAGTGGTAACCAAGGTGGTTTCCAGATCTGAGGCCGTAATTTTCAATTCATTTCCACTCAGATCAAAAAGAAAATTGTCGAGTATGGGTAATGTGTTCTTTGTGCTTATGACCCTCCCTATAGACTGTAAATGTTTCAACAATTCGGTGCTGGATATTACAAATTTCATCTTTCCTTTATTTTAGGTTTACATTTTTAATTATAAACTCTGAACAAAACCGATTATACAATTATAAATCAAAGAATTAATCGGAATAATTATTTTTCCCGAAAATAATCAATTTCTTTCAACAATGGGTCAAATTCGGTATATTTTATCAACAGAATTTCCTCAACGCGTTCCAACCGCCCATACAGGAGATTCAGGTCATAACTACCTTTCTGGCCAAAGGGGTCCTCCCTCCCTTCCGACTTTTTCCTGTAAGTATAGAGTTTGGTCAGGTTGTTATCTTCATCAACGATTTCAAACACACAGTATGGATTTGCCTCCATAAGAGAATCCTTCAGGCGTGGCTTATCCAATATTACCTTATCAAATCTCACATTTCCGAAGTAGCTGAAATACCTGGCTGCCTTGGAGCTGCTAAAATTTTCAATATATTTATCTTTTGCAAGGGATTGCAATCTGAATTCATCCTCACCATAGCTTAAATAAAATGATTGCTCCATATCAGAGGGATAAACGACCTTAATACTCTCTATGTCAAGCCCGGAATAATCAAACAACGTTTTATCCCTCCAGTAATTTACATCAACCTTGACAAGACTTGCCAAATCCCCGTCATAACCAGGCAAGCCCATAATAAAAGGTTCTTTGCTGTTTTCCATCATCATATAGGAGGTTCCTTCTTTTTGGGGGCTGTCTTCTATAAGAAAATCCTTTATTAAGTCACCTTCGCTATATATTTTAACATGAATGGGGTTTTTGCGGATTGTTTCCAAAAGCTCCCGGCGGTCAGATTTTTGGGCAGGGGCTTCAACGCGCAGGTCCCGGAATACATTCAACAGTTGTTGTACATTTTTTTCCCGGGCATATAGTTGTTGATTCAGGTACCATCTTTCATTGTCCTTATATAATTTAATGGTTTCCGAATCCTGGCTTAACAAGATGGTGTCCAAACCGGCTACCTCATCCTCTTCCAGGCTAAAATCAGACGAACCTGGATCCAATGTACTGCTCTGATCCTTCAAAAACAAATATCCGGCAGCAGCCACCAACAGCAACAGAACTATTATATAAATCCGGGAAAATTTCATCTCTCTTTGAATTTAAAACTAGTATGCTTTCTTCTACGAATGATGTTCTTTGTAAGCCCAAACACAACAATCAACATTACAGGAATCAGAATATTAACTACCTGCCATTTCACTCTTTCTTCAGAAACCCGGGCTCTGTCCAGCAAACGCATTTCAATCTCTTTACCCCGTATACTGATCAGGCTCTTCTTATTCGTCATGTAATGAATGCTGTTCACAATAAAATCCTTGTTCCCGTATGTCTGTTTGGTATATCGATCGTATCCGAGAGGTGTAATCATGGTCTTTCCACCTTTGTGCGTAACCCGGTTCTTAATCAAGTCCCCATCGGATATCACGATCATACGAGCTTCATTGCTTGCTTCCCTGAAATCTCTTTTTGTCTTATTCTCCATATCAGAAACTATCTGGTTCTCAAAAACCGAATGAAAATTACCTTCCAAAAGGACACCAGTTACCTTGTGGGATTCTTGAAACGAAGCCCGGGATATCTTCTTCTCGATTTCACCTAAACTCACCATGGCGGGAACTTGTATGGTTTTGGAATGATCGGAGGAGGTCAGCAGAATGGTCTTGTCCAAACCAGGATTGGCCGGCAAGGTATCGATAGAACTGACAAACCGACTTTTGACCATATTCAGATTTTTATTGATGGGATGGTTGCCCGGAGATGACAACAAAGGATAGTACACCCAGGGAGAAGGAGAAAAGTCAGGCTCATTGCCCGAATAAGAAGTATTGACCGGAATGATTGCACATTGAATGTCTTGGATCAAATCGGGATTAATTCGAACGCCATATTTAAATAACTGGTCTTCCAAATTCAGTTGGGATATGTTTGCCATAGTGGAGCTTTTCATGGAAAGGCTGTCAATGCTGATATCTACCCTATCGATAAACCAGAAAATGCTGCCCCCATTCATCAGATATTGATCAAGTGTATATTTCTCCTCTTTGGAAAATTCCTTTTGAGGCTTGGCCACCACAAGGGTTTCATAATCGTAAACTTCCGGTGTAATGCCATCCATCTGAATTCTATCCACTTCGTAATAGTCCGATAAGGTTTTGGAAATATCCCCCACATGATACTCATCCAACTCTCCATGGCCCGTGATGAAAGCAATGGATTGTTTTTCATCAAGGGTGAGTTTATAGACCGCATCTAAAAGATTGTATTCCAGTTCCTGTATGGAGTGGTTCAGGTTTCTATCAGAAGATAATCTTGGATTGTTCTTTAAAAGATTCAGCGCAGTTTGTTGCTCCCCACAATTTACAATGGCTCCGGGAAAAATCATCTTCTGGCTATAACCACCCTCTTTATCCCTGCTTTTGACATTGGTTGGTTCCAGTCCTTTATCCCTGAGGTCTTTGTAAAACCTTTCTCTTTCTTTTGAATCCCGGCCCTCAGAAGGATTAATGAACTGATACTGAATATTATCACCTGCATGAACCCGAAATTCATTGAGCATCTCCTGAATCCTGTTCTGCATACGTTTCAATCCAATAGGCATATCCCCGGTCAGGTAAATCTTAAAATACACCACATCATCAAGCTCTCTAAGAATCTCCTTAGTTTTAGGCTTCAGGGTATAACGGTTATCTGCCGTGAGGTCAATTCGGTGGTATATGTTGGAGGAAATAAAATTGACCACAATGATAAGAACAAGCAAGAGTAAAAACTGAATTAGATTTTTTCTTTTTCCCTTCATATATAACTCACTTATTTACGATTTTGAATGATGGTTTTTGTAAGAAAAATGAATACCACGATGACACTGAGAAAATACATAACATCCCGGGTATCAATCACACCCCTGCTCATTGATTTATAATGTGCATTAATGCCCAGATCAACAATAAAGGTGTCGATACCACTGAATAACCACATTCCGCTTAAAAAATCAAATCCCATATAAAAAAAGAAAGAAATCAGCACGGCGATTATAAACGCAATAATCTGATTGCCGGTCAAAGAAGAAGCAAAAACCCCTATGGATACATAAATGGCGGCCAGGAAAAACAAGCCGATATATGAACCCACTGTACCTGCTACATCCACGTTCCCAATGGGATTGCCCAATTGATAAACGCTGTAAAAATAGATCAGCGTCGGTATCAAGGCAATAACTACCAGGATTAACGCAGCCAGATATTTGGATATCACAATCTGCAGATCTGATATAGGACGGGTCATCAAAAGCTCCATAGTACCCGATTTTTTCTCCTCAGCAATCATCCTCATTGTGACGGCCGGAACCAAAAACAGGAAAATCCAGGGTGCAAGGGTGAAAAGCGTGTCCAATGTGGCATAGCCGCTGTCCAACACATTGTTTTCTCCCGGAAAGACCCACATAAACAAGCCCACCGCCAACAAAAATACCAAAACCACTATATAGCCGGTAATCGTGCTGAAAAATTCGTTAATCTCTTTTTTAAGAAGTGTAACCATAATTAAATAATTTACCTGCCACAAAAATAATGTATTTCTTTTTTGAATAAATTCATCAGGAGAATGTTATTTTTGCCGACGTTTTTAATGAAAGGTATGATGGGTAAAAAAACAATTATTTTATTATTTATTTTTTTTGCAGGTGAAGGCTGGGCTCAGGAAAAAAGCCAGAATAGAGGTCTTCCTTTTGATCAAACAGAAGCCTTTTACAATTCAGGTATGATCATGCCTCATGTTCCCGCCATTGATTTCATTACAGATGAATACATCTCCTCATTCAACCTGAATCTTATAAAAAAGAAAGACGGAGAAAAGCTCTGGGAAAATCTTTATCACCATCCGGCTCTGGGTATCGGCTACTACCAGGGTTCATTGGGGAACAAAGAAATATATGGTAATGCCTATTCACTATATGCTTTTTTTGAGGCCCCCATATGGAATATCCGTAATCAATTTGAGCTGAACTACAGAATGTCCACCGGATTATCCTACATTTCCAAAACCTTCGATATCAACAATAACATATACAATATTGCCATCGGTTCACATCTGAATCTTCATTTCAACCTGTTTTTTAATGCATTGATAAACATAACCGAAGATTACAAGCTCATCTCAGGCATTAGCATGACCCATTTTTCCAATGGCAAGATAAAATCCCCAAACAAAGGGCTTAATGTTATTAATGGCTCGCTGGGGGTCAGGTATTACTTCCGGCAGCCTGAACCCATCAAAAAAGATTTCACCAAACCTGAAATCATTGACAAAAACCGTTTTTCGGTGATATGGTCACACGGTTTAAAAGATTACAATCGATTTAGAAACGCCGTATATTATGTCTCCTCTCTTAATATGAGTTATGAACATCAGTATGCACATTTTGCCAAAGCTGGTATGGGGTTGGATGTTTTTTACAACAGCGCGCTGAGAAATTTCAGGGAACAACCTGTTAGAAACGGAATAACAAACAGCGCTTTATACAGGCTCGGTATGCACATTTCCCATGACTTCATTGTTGGAGACTTCTCCCTGACCATGCAACTGGGACACTATTTCTATAATAAAGCATTCTACATTACAGATATATACAACAGAATAGGACTTAAATATTATAGTGATGACCGGATCATACTGAACCTGGCCCTCAAATCACATAATGCAAATGCAGAATTTATTGAATTAGGAATCGGTTATTTGTGGTAAAATGAAGAATATCATAAAATACCTGCCATTGTATTTTTTCCTGCTAAGCATCTTTACAGGTGGATGCGAAAGGGTAAATGATTTATACACCGCTGACCGGGAAATTGTAAAAGAAGTGTCTTTAGAAGACTATAACTATGTCAGAATATGGAGCATATGTGACATTCGCCTGGTGGAAGATACAGTTTGTAAAGCAGTGGTGAAAGGGAAAAAAAGCGTTGTCAACCACATCTCCTTCAAACAGGAAGACCATAAAATTTTTGTTCGCGAGAAAGGAGAAAATAAATGGCACCGGGGCACAGAGAGACCCCTTGTAGAATTTCACTTTACCAACCTGGGATATTTTCGTATTGAGGAACCTGCACGTCTGTATTCAGAAGATACAATTCAGTCGAAAAATCTAAAAATCATTGCAGCCAATGAACTTTCCGAAGTGGATCTAATTCTGGATACCGAATCGTTGTATTTTGAAAACTGGACCACCAACACCGGGGAGTACAAATTTTCAGGAAAATGCCACAGGTTTCACATCAAGCTATATGGCTCGGGAAGACTTCAGGCTGAAGATCTGATAACTTCTCATGCGGTTATTGAACAACATTCCATTTCCAATGGTTACTTATCTGTAGAAGATACGCTTGAAGTATATACCTCAAGCGAGGGCGACATTTATTATTTGGGTCATCCACAAAAAATTATCTTTGAACAGGAGGCATCCGGGAAACTTATAAAAATAGAATAGCATCATGTTTCGTATTATCATTACGCTTGTATACCTGCTTCCGATAATTTATGTTTTTTTCCGGTTAAAACATCACTTTATTCCCTATGGCTACAGGAAAATCTATTCGCTTATCTTTGTAATACTGGCACTGTTCTATCCATTAACCAATTTTTTCTTCCGGAACATATTTGAAAAATTATTCCCGGACCCTATGCTTATTCTTGGTGCTTATACGGCCGTTCTTTTTCTGTATATCCTCCTCTTAATTCTTCTTTTCGATATTTTCCTTTTATTAAACAGATTTTTGCACCTGGTATCCAGGCCGGTAATAAAAAAGAGCCGGCAACAAGTAAAAGGCCTGCTGATCATTGTTTCTTTTGCTATAGCCATCGTTATTGGAGGCATAATCAATTTCAATACCATACGAACTACCAATTATCAGATAGAAATCCCCAAACGTTCATCCCGCACCGATCATATAAAAATTGCTTTTATCGCTGATTTTCATATTGATGAAAAGACAAATGGTCGTTACGTAGAACGCGTTATAGAAAAAATCAATACCATCCAGCCCGATTTGATGCTTTTCGGTGGAGATATCGTAGAAGGTGACGGATATACAGAAATACTGGATGAATTTGCAAAACGCTTAAATCAAATTAAATCCGAATATAGGATGTATGGTGTAATCGGGAATCATGAAATCTATGCAGGCGACCACACGGATCAATTTTATAGAAAAGCCGGAATACGTTTATTAAAAGATACTGTAGAAGTCATTAACAATTCAATAAATCTGATCGGAAGATATGACCAGCACATAAATGACAGACAATCCCTGAAAGAACTCCTGAGTTGCTGCCGGGATACGTTGCCGGTGATCATGCTGGATCACAGACCCACAGAGATTCCACAAGTAAGTGAGACTTGTGTGGATATGCAGTTGTCCGGCCATACCCATAACGGACAATTATTCCCTTTCAATTTGATCACCAAAAGCATCTATCCCATAAGCCGGGGATATGAAAAAATTAAAAACACCCACTTTTTTGTTACCAGCGGCATACGGCTATGGGGCCCAAGGGTCAGAACCACCGGTATATCGGAAATTATGGTGATCGATGTTAAGTTCCGGTAAACCTTATCTTTACTTGTGACACTCAATAGTTAATTCGATTGTCATTTAATTGTTTGACTGTAGTTTGATGGTTTGACAGGAGTTGAGGAAATCAGTTGGCAATCCTAAAGCCAAATTTGGCAGTTGAATTGGTTGTCATTTATTGTCATTAAGTGGCCATGGGTTGTATTCGCACCATTCCGATAATGTAACAATATAGCAATTTAGCTCAACCTCAAATGATGAATGGGAATTTTCTGATATTTCATCGCTGATATGACCCGATCCTTCGGACTGTTACCCGAAACTCGAGACCCGAGACCCGAAACCCGAGACTAGAAACCCGACACGTTTAGCTCTACGCCCCTGGCTCTTTCCACCAGCCACTAAGCCCTATCCTCTTCGCTACCGGTTTCAGAAAGGTGGTCAAACATTGCCCTGGCTACCCGGTAGCTGGCGCCCCTGCCACCCAGTAGGTCCCTCAGTTTCCTGTATTCTTCTTTCATATTCGAGATATACTTCTCATTTCTCAGGATGTTCTCCAGTTCATGCCTTAGATTGTCAGGGTTCATCTCATCCTGGATCAGCTCTCTGACCACTTCCTTTTTCATGTTAAGATTAACCAGGGAAATGTAGCTTACCTTCACGAAATGTTTGGCTATCCGGTAGGATATGGGATTGGCCTTATAGCATACTACCTGTGGTACATTAAACAGGGCAGCTTCCAGTGTTGCCGTCCCGGACGTGATAAGCGCAGCCACAGAGTGGTTTAACAATTCATAAGTTCTGTCATACAGAAAATGAACGCTGGTATCACTCAAATACTCCTGATAATACTCAGGTTCAATGGAAGGAGCGCCTGCCACCACAAACTGATATTCATTGAAATCCTTAACCTCTTCCAGCATAACAGAAAGGTTACGGTCAATCTCCTGCTTTCTGCTGCCGGGTAAAATGGCAACAACCGGCCTGTCTTCCAGTTTATGCTCTTTTATGAAATCATCCCATGGCTTCCGGTTTTCCTTCCACTCATCTATGGCATCAATCAGGGGATTACCATAATATTCCGCCGGATACTGGTGCTTACGGTAAAATTCCCTTTCAAACGGAAAAATTATGAACATCCGGTCAACATAAGCCTTGATCTTTTTTATCCTCGATTCTTTCCATGCCCATATCTTCGGAGATATGTAATAATACACCGGAATATTGTGTTTTTTGGCAAAGCGGGCCATTCTCAGATTAAAACCCGGATAATCGATCAAAATCAAAACATCCGGTTTATGATTCAAAATATCCCTTTTGCAAAACCGAAAACTATGTCTTATCTGCCTGAATTTTACCATCACCTCCCAAAAACCCATAATGCTGTGATCGCGATAATGCCTCACCAACTCGCCACCATGGGCTTGCATTCGGTCTCCCCCCCAGAAACGGAATGACGGATTCGGATCAACCTGCCTGAGTCCTTTTAACAGATTGGAGCCGTGAAGATCTCCGGAGGCTTCTCCTGCAATGAGATAATATTTCATGTCATGCAAATTTCAAAATAACCACAAGAAAACCAAGCAACAAAGTAGCTAAAACGACTCCCCTTGCAGAATAAAGGCGGTTTATCCAGATAAAAATAAAAAAAAGCAACAGGTTGGGATACACACACACGCTGATGAACTTTGAGAATAATTTCAATTCCAATAGCTGGTCAAAAAATATATCCAGGGGATAATTGGCAAATTTCACAATATAAAATAAAATCATAACAATCAACGGCCAGCCTATACCCAGCAAAATTCCAAGTTTCAAAGAGTCCCAACTCTTCTTGCTAGTCATAGCCAATATCTTTCAGCCTTTTCATTGCCTTATAATCGGTAAGATCCACCTTTATTGGAACCACTGAGATGTACCCATTGGCAAGGGCCCACTCGTCGGTATCAGCAGCTCCGTTCTCATGATTTTCAAAATACCCGGTAAGCCAAAAATATTCACCAGCCCGGGGATCGAGCCGTTTTTCAAATTCCTCTTGCCATACGCCTTTTGCCTGGCGGCATATTTGTATTCCCTTGATCTCTTTTACAGGAATTGCCGGAACGTTCACATTCAGACAGGTTCCCTCCGGGAGGCCATTTTCCAGAGTGTGTTTAACAATCTTTCTCCCGTATTCAATGGTTGCTGTAAAATCAGCATCCGGATCGAAATCAAGCAAGGAAAAACCAATGGAAATTATATCATTCAGGCAGCCTTCAATCACAGCCCCCATTGTTCCGGAATACATCACACTCACTGAAGCATTGGAACCGTGATTGATACCAGAGACAACCAGGTCGGGTTCCCGGGGAAGGATTTCGCTAAATGCCAGCTTAACAGAATCAACAGGCGTGCCGGTACACCCGTATACCTGAACATTTTCCGATTCCCTGAGCTTTCTATACCTGATCGGTACTTCTACAGTTATGGAATGAGATTTTCCCGAATGCACATAAAAAGGAGCCACTGCGTATATCGTTCCGAAAGGACGAACCATTTCTATCAACGAGCTGAAGCCTTTCGCCTCCACTCCATCATCATTCGTTACCAGAATTAAAGGTCTCTTCGTGTCCAATGTTTACAACCAGTTGATTAATGTTATGCAAAGATATGGAAATGTCTATAATTATCAATATTCATCGGGCAATTCTTGTGCTTAATTTTGTCCAAATATTTTTTATTTTTGTCACCTTTATACAGCACCGAATCATAACATGAATTCCTGAAAACAATTTGTTGCAATGAAAATCTCTTATAACTGGCTAAAAGATTACGTGGATACAAGTTTATCGCCCGAAGAAGTCGCGCAGATTCTAACCAACACGGGCCTTGAAGTGGAAGGGAAGGAAGCTTTTCAGTCCGTGGAAGGCGGCCTGGAGGGACTGCTAATTGGCAGAGTCACTTCCTGCAAGAACCACCCCAAAGCAGATAACCTGAGTATTACCACCGTTGACGTGGGAATGGATCACGAGCTGCCGATTGTATGTGGAGCACCGAACGTAGCCGAAGGTCAGAAGGTGGTGGTGGCCAGGCCGGGAACCAAGCTATTCATAAACGGAAAGCGAACGGAGCTCAAGAAAACCAAGATACGCGGAGAAGTTTCTGAAGGTATGATCTGTGCCGAGGACGAGATCGGTCTGGGAGACGACCATGAAGGGATCGTGGTTTTGGATGATGATGCACCTGTAGGCGGAGATGTAAAAGATTATTTTCATGTTGAAGAGGATACCGTTCTGGAGATCGACCTTACCCCCAACCGCATTGACGGCGCCTCACATATTGGAGTGGCCCGGGACCTTGTGGCATACCTCAGGCAGTCCGAAGATATAGAATTACAGAAACCGTCGGTACAACATTTTAATAAAGACGATGATAACCTGAAGATCGATGTGGAGATCGTTAACAGGGAAGCCTGCCCGCGATATTCAGGAGTTGCCCTTACCAATGTACAGGTGGGACCCTCGCCTGAATGGTTGCAAAACCGTTTAAAGGCAGTGGGTCTTAATCCCATTAACAACCTTGTGGATATATCCAACTTCGTATTGCTGGAAACCGGCCAGCCCCTCCACTTCTTTGATGCCGACAAGATCAAAGACAACAAAGTGCTCATCCAAAAACTGAGTGAGGGCACACCATTCACCTCCCTCGATGAGCAGGAAATCAAACTATCAGCAGAAGATCTTATGATCTGCGATACCGAAAAACCTATGTGTATAGCAGGCGTACTTGGCGGAACCAATTCCGGTGTCACCGAGAATACCAAAAACCTGTTTATCGAGAGTGCCTACTTTGATCCAAAACACATTAGAAATACGGCCAAACGGCACGGGCTCAATACAGATGCTTCCTACCGTTTCGAAAGAGGCGCCGATCCCAACAATACCGTTTATGCCCTGAAAAGAGCTGCGCTCATGGTGAAAGAGATCGCAGGGGGCAACATTTCTTCCGAAATTGTGGACGAATACCCCGATCCCATAGACAAAGGAATGGTAGATCTGAACTTCGACAATCTTTTCAGATTGACAGGAATGGAAATTCCCCTGCCAGCCCTGAGAACAATATTGTCGGCCCTGGATATTGAGATCGAGGAAGAAACCGAACGGGGTATGAAGTTAAGCATCCCTACTTACCGGGTAGATGTTACCAGGGAGGTCGATGTGATCGAGGAAATACTAAGAATCTATGGATACAACAGAATTGAAGCTCCGGAAAAGCTCAACGCCACATTAACTTATTCGGAAGGTACAGACCGGGAAAAATATACGGACGTGATCTCCACGTTGCTTACAGGAAAGGGTTTTACCGAAATCATGTCCAATTCCCTTACCAAATCGGCTTATTATAACGACCTTACCACCTTTCCGGAGAACAACCTTGTTTATCTCCATAACCCCCTTAGCAGCGATCTCAACAGTATGAGACAAACTTTGCTGTTCGGGGGACTGGAAGCTGTGGCCCATAACATCAATCATCAAAGGCCGGACTTGAAGCTTTTCGAGATCGGCAACTGCTATTCCCGTCAATCCGCCGATGGATCAGGTGATGTGCTGAAAGGATTTCATGAGGAAAGTCATCTGGGATTATTCATATCGGGCCAATTCACCGGAGAAAGCTGGATAGAAAAACAAAAACCTGCCGATTTCTTCCACATGAAAGGTTATGTGGAAAGCATCCTGGATAAGCTGGGCTTCCATATGCGCCAGTTTAAAATGGAAGAACTCGAGAGCGACATTTTTGTCCAGGGACTCCGGTATAAGCTGAAAAAACATACCATAGCCGAGATCGGCATGGTACACCAAAATATTCTGAACAAGCTGGATATTGATATCCCTGTGTACTTCGGCGATATATACTGGGGCAAGGTGATGGAGCTGGCCGAAAACAACCGGGTGGAATATCAGGAGATCCCCAAATATCCGCAGGTTAGAAGAGATCTGGCA
>JBNJFN010000004.1:0-30117 GCA_051746885.1 Bacteroidota bacterium
GGAAGAATAAATGTATCCGGTAATATGAGTACTCCCGGGTTCGGGAGTATTGACAAAAAAGTAAATGAAAGAAATAAAGAAGAAACAGCCCAGTATGACCTTTCCACAAACCTTGATCTGGGTAAATTTTTTCCGGATAAAACCGGTGTAAAAATCCCCATGTATCTTGGGTATTCTGAAAGATTCATTACGCCTCAATATAATCCGCTTAACCCTGACATCCAGCTGAAAGATGCATTAAATGTAGCCGAAGACCAACGTGCCCGCGATTCACTCAAAAAAATGACTCAGGATTATGTGCGCAGAAAAAGCATCAATTTCAACAACGTGAGAATAACTCCTCAAAACCAAAATAATCCTGCCTTTTATGACATATCAAATTTCTCTATGGACTATTCTTATAATGAAATATTCGCCAGAGATATCAACACAGATTATAATCTCATGGAAGAATTCCAGGGTGGCCTGGTATACAACTACAACACAAATCCAAAGGCTGTCACTCCTTTCCAAGGTATCGGAGGCATATTCAATACTGATCTTTTCCGTATTTTAAGAGATTTCAACTTCTACTATTATCCTTCATCTTTTACAGTTAGCACAGATGTAAGGAGAAGTTACAATGCTATACGCCACAGAAGCATCGCCAACCCGAACATTAGATACCAACCCACATTTGATAAGAATTTCTTGTGGAACAGGCATTACAACATCCAGTTTGACCTAACCCGTTCATTAAAACTCAATTTTGACGCTACCAACAGAGCCCGCATTGACGAACCCCGCGGTATGGTAAATAAACGAAAGGAACCAATACAATACCAATACTGGAAAGATTCGGTAATGTCAAACATCAAAAACTTTGGCCGAAATACTGATTACAATCATAAATGGGAGGCCAGTTACCGGGTTCCCATTAATAAATTGCCTCTGCTTGACTGGATAAATGTATCCACAAGATTCAACGGAACCTATAACTGGCAGGCCGGTGCATTACTCTCTGACACCAGCTCAATCAATCTGGGAAATACCATCCGCAATTCAAATACCTTACAACTTAACAGTCAGTTCAACATCAATAATTTATATAATAAAGTAGGTTTCCTGAAAAAAATCAATCAGCAATCAAGTGGCAGAGAACAGACGCAATATGAAACGGTTAATTACAGTGATGATAATGTAAATTTCGAAGCGGAAGAACCTGAAAGAATTAATCACAATTTGATGACTGAGAATATTCAAGTGGAAGTATTTGACAATCAAGGAAGAAAAATCGAAGGTTCTCTTGAAATCCTTAACAAAAGGGCCGTTACTTTTGAAACCAAGGAGGATTACCAAAGTGCCAAAGTAGAAATACAGGGAAAAATTGAAAAGAAAGAAGGACCTTTACAGTTCCTCATTGAAAATTTTGCCAGGATTCTTATGGGAGTGAAAAACATATCTCTTTCTTATTCCCAGTCAGAAGGAAGCGAACTACCGGGATTTCTGCCTACTCATCAATTACTGGGCTTGAACCAGATCAATAATCAACATGCCCCAACCATTCCATTCATTCTCGGATGGCAGAACAAAAACTTTGCCGATCTGGCAAGACAGAACAATTGGATTACCCGGGATCCTAATCTCAGCAGCCCCTTTACGTTAACCCACAATGAAAATTTAAACTTAAGGGCATCAATAGAGCCATTCCAGGGAATCAAAATTGATCTTACCGGTTCCCGAAGTCAGTCTAATAATAAAAGGGAATACTATACTGCTGATAGTACTGGCACAATACGAAATTACGGGTTGCGGGAACAAGGTAATTTTTCTATGAGTTTTCTTTCCATTGGAACCGCTTTTGATAAAATCAACCAGGAAAACAATTATCATTCAGATGCCTTTGATAAGCTTAAGTCCGACAGAACGAAAATATCACAAAGACTGGCAGAACGAAGAAAAGAACAATCTGACGGGCGTTACGATCCTTCCTCTTCGGACAATGAAGGTTATTGGGACGGTTATGGACCCACCAGCCAACATGTACTTATCCCGTCATTCTTATCCGCTTACGGCGAATACAGTATCAATAATGCTCCGCTGAACAAATTCCCCATGATTCCTTTTCCCAATTGGAGAATAAATTTCAACAATTTAAGTAACGTGTCTTTTATAAAAGAAATAGCCAAAAGTGTTAATATCAGTCATTCCTACAAGTCCACATACACGATAGGTAATTTTTTGCTTAATCGTGATTATAATACATTGGAAGATAACTTGAGCTACATAAGGGATATGAGAAATAACTTCATCCCTAAATATGAAATCAATTCGGCCGCCATCAATGAACAATTCAATCCACTGATTAATTTCGATGTTACCTGGAAAAACAATCTGAATACCAGTTTCCAGATATCCAAGTCCAGAAGGGTATCTCTGAGTTTTTCCAATAATCAGGTAACAGAAACGTTAAGTGACCAGTATTCATTTAGCGTAGGATATCGATTTGAAAATTTTAATCTGATCCTGGATTTTGGGGACCAGAGGGAAGCCTTTCAAAATGACTTGAATATTAAAGGGAATGTTAAACTCCGGGATAACCTGACCATTTTAAGAAAACTGGACGAAGATGTGGACGATATGCCTACCGCAGGCCAGCGAAATGTGGTGATAGGATTTTCTTCAGATTATGCGCTTAGCAACCGCTTTAACGTGCGTTTATTTTTCGACAGAAATGTGAATGAACCCAAAATATCCCGCTCCTATCCTACTTCTAATACCAATTTTGGATTTAGTTTGAGATTTACTCTGGCAGAATGATTTTGATATGGAAAAAATTTTGTATTTTTGATATCAAATAAATTTTAAAAACAACAAGTCATGAATATTCCTGAAAATCTTAAGTATACCAAAGATCACGAATGGATTAAAGTTGATGGAGATGAAGCTTATGTAGGCATAACCGATTATGCCCAGAATGAATTAGGCGACATTGTATTTGTGGAAATTGAAACAGAAGGTGAAAAACTTGATAAAGAAGAAGTTTTTGGAACAATAGAAGCCGTAAAAACGGTTACTGATATTTTTATGCCTATTTCAGGGGAAGTACTGGAAGTTAACTCAAAGCTTGAAGATTCCCCGGAGATCGTAAACAAGGATCCATATGGAGAGGGATGGTTGATTAAAATAAAGATAAGTGATAAATCGGAACAGGATGATTTATTGGACGCTTCCCGGTATAAAGAATTAATCCAGTCATAAACAGCCACATTTAAGAGTTTATTGTAATAATATCAAAAAGGTCTGATTGAATAATCAGACCTTTTTTGATATTATTTATATTGATATTCAAGTTTTTTGTTGCTGGGAAGTATCCAATGTCCTTTTCACTTCAACCTGCTTAAAGCCTTCAATATAATCTCCAACTTTAATGTCGTTGTAGTTCTTAACATTTAGACCGCATTCATAGCCGTCTCGCACCTCTTTTACATCATCCTTGAACCTTTTCAGGGATTCCAGCTCGCCCGTATAAATTACGATCCCATCACGAATGACCCTTACCCTGGAATTTCTTTCCAGTTTACCGTCCCTTACAATGCAGCCTGCAACAGTACCCACTTTCTTAATTTTATAGGTCTCTTTCACTTCAGCATAGCCTGTAATTTCTTCTTTTATTTCAGGAGATAACATACCTTCAAGTGCATCTTTCATGTCATTGATAGCATCGTATATCACAGAATACAGCCGGATATCAATTTGTTCTTTCTCTGCAATTTTCCTTGCATTACTTGAAGGCCTTACCTGGAACCCGATGATGATAGCATTGGAAGCTGCGGCAAGCAGAATATCCGATTCTGTAATCTGTCCTATTCCTTTATGTATTATATTTACCTGCAACTCTTCCGAACCCAGTTTGGAAAATGCATCACCAAGCGCTTCAATGGATCCGTCCACATCACCCTTAACAACAAGGTTTACCTCTTTAAAGTTACCAATGGCAATTCTTCTTCCTATCTCATCGAGTGTAATGTGTTTTTGTGTTCTCATATTCTGCTCACGCTCAAGCTGACCACGTTTATTGGCAATCTCTTTGGCCTCTTTTTCACTCTCCATAATATTGAACTTATCACCGGCCTGGGGTGCTCCATTTAATCCCAGCAATTGAATAGGCTGTGAGGGACCAGCCTCGTCCACACGCTGCCCCCACTCATTGAACATTGCTCTAACCCTACCCATATGGCTACCGGCCAGTATCACATCACCTACTCTCATTGTTCCAGCCTGAACGAGGAGATTGGCAATATATCCACGGCCACGGTCCAGCCAGGATTCAATAACAGTTCCTTTAGCAGGTTTATCAGGATTGGCCTTAAGATCCTGAATATCTGCCTCAAGCAATACTTTTTCCAGAAGTTCCTCTATATTAATCCCATTTTTGGCCGAAATATCCTGTGATTGGTACTTTCCGCCCCAATCTTCAACCAGATAATTCATATTGGCCAGTTCCTCCTTAATTCTTTCAGGACTGGCTCCGGGTTTATCAATCTTGTTGATGGCAAATATTATGGGTACACCTGCTGCTGAGGCGTGATTAATGGCCTCAATAGTCTGAGGCATTATATTGTCATCAGCCGCAACAACAATAATTGCAATATCAGTTATCTGCGCACCCCTGGCACGCATAGCAGTAAATGCCTCATGTCCTGGTGTATCGAGAAAAGTTATATTACGACCTTCCTCTACTTCAACGCGGTAAGCACCGATATGCTGTGTAATGCCACCAGCTTCACCACCGATCACATTTTCTTTTCTAATATAATCAAGCAATGAAGTTTTACCATGGTCCACATGGCCCATGACCGTAATAATCGGATCGCGGGGCTCGAGATCTTGTTCATTATCCTCATCTTCCCTTATGGCTTCATGTACCTCGGCACTTACAAATTCAACCTTATAGTTATATTCATCGGCAACAAGGGCCATAGTTTCAGCATCTAACCGTTGATTAATAGAAACCAAAAGCCCAAGGTTCATACAGGTTTGTATAACATCGTTCACAGGTACATTCATCATGGTAGCCAGCTCATTAACAGAAACAAATTCAGTAACTTTAAGTACATTCTTTTCTTGCTCCTGCTTTTCTTCTTCTTCCTTCTGCTTCTGATTTATCGCATGTCGCTTTTCCCGCCTGTATTTTGCGGCCTTCGACTTACCCTTGCTTTCTAACCTGGAAAGAGTTTCTTTGATTTGTTTTTGGACATCTTCTTCTTTAATCTCTTTGCGAACAGGTCGTTTCTTTCTTTTCTTTTTCTTACTGTATTTCTTTTCTTCAGGTGCAGTCTTTTTTTCGTCAATCTGAACCCTTTCTTTGTCCTTATGGATTCGTTTCCTTCTTTTTCTCTTAGGTCTTGAATCCTCTTTAGCGCTTGCCTTTTCTTTTTCTTTACCGGTTGCTTCCACGGTAGATGATTTCGAACCTTTTTCCGTCTCTTTTTTGCGGGTTTTCTTCTCTCTCTGCACTTTTTCTTTGGCTTGTCTTTCAGCTTCGCGTTCTTTCCTGGTTTTCTTTTCAGGTCGAGTTTTTTGATTCAGAGAGTCCAGATCGATTTTCCCAACTACCTTAATTTTTTCTTTTTCTTCCTCAGAAATTTCTTCCTCTTCTGGTTCTTCTTCTTGCTCGTCGGCTTCGGACTCTGTTTCTATTGTTGCCTCCTCTGCAGGTTCCTCCAGTTCCTCCTCTTCTTCTTCCTTAGTTTCTTCTTCCGCATCAGCAGTTTTCTCTTTATCTTCCTCCTGTTCCTCCTCTTTTTCAGCTTTTTCTTCGGCTCTTTGTTCTTCTTTTTGTTCTTCTTCCTTCTGAGGTTCCTCTTTATTCTTCTTCGTACTTTTAGCGAACGAATCCAAATCTATTTTTCCAACAATTTTAGGTTCATTTGTTTCTGTTTCCTTTTGTTCCTCTTTGCTCTCCTCTTCCTCTTCAGTCGTTTCCTCCTCTTTTTCTTCTTCTTCGGTATCCTGTGTTTTAGCTTTTTTTCCACTTACATCCTTAATAAACAGTTCATCTTTTTCTCCCTTATTCGTTTCTTCTTCTGCTGCTTCTTTTGCTGCTTCTTCTTCTTTATCCATATCACTGACTGAAACCGAACTCTGACTTTCAGCGTAACTTTGGCTAATTTTTTCAGATTGCCTTTTTACATCAATTTCGGAACTATATTCTTTTAATAATAGTTCATATTGTTCAGAAGAAACCTTTGCATTCGGATTGGTGTCAACATTATACCCCTTCTTGTTGAGAAAATCCACAAGCGTATGGATCCCAACATTAAACTCTTTGGCCACTTTACTTAATCGCTTAACTTTTTTGTCTGTTGCCATAAACCTCCCACAAATTATATTCTAAAATCTTTTGTTGACAATAACGGTGCTAAAATATAATTAATCTACAAATTTATTCAAATTCTGATTTAAAAATTTCCGTGATCTCATCAATCGTTTCTCTCTCTAAATCCGTTCTTCTCTCCAATTCATCCTTATCCAGCTCCAATACGCTTTTTGCCGTGTCCAGGCCCACTGATTTGAGAATATCCAACACCCACTGTTCGATTTCATCAGAAAATTCATCGATATTAACATCCTCCTCGTCTTCTTCGGTCTCTCTGTAAACGTCGATGTCATATCCCGTTAACTGACTAGCCAGTTTTATGTTCAATCCGCCTTTTCCAATGGCCAGTGATACTTCATCCGGCTCAAGAAACACTTCTGCACTTTTCTCCTCTTCATTGATCTTGATGGAATTTATTTTTGCCGGACTCAAAGCTCTTTGAATAAAAAGCTGGGTATTTGTTGTATAATTAATAACATCAATATTTTCATTTCTTAACTCCCTTACAATCCCATGAATTCTTGAACCCTTCATTCCAACACATGAACCAACCGGATCAATTCGATCATCATAGGATTCCACTGCAACCTTCGCTTTCTCTCCCGGAGCTCTTACTATTTTCTTAATCGTAATCAAGCCGTCATATATTTCCGGAACTTCAAATTCAAACAACCGCTCCAGAAATATGGGAGAAGTTCTGGAAATGATGACCAGTGGAGTATTGTTTTTCATTTCGGCTCTTATTACCACAGCCCGCAACAGGTCACCCTTTCTGAAATGATCTGAAGGAATCTGCTCTTCTCTGGGTAATATCAATTCATTTCCTTCATCATCCAGAATCAAAATTTCCTTCTTCCATACCTGATACACTTCCCCGCTGACAATTTGGCCTATCTTCTTCTTATATTTGGCAAAAACGTTATTTCTTTCAATTTCAAGGATTTTTGATGTCAGATGCTGCCTGAGTGAAAGGATGGCCCTGCGACCGAAATCTTCCAGCTTAACCTCATCCGTTACCTCTTCCCCTACCTCATAATCATCATCGATTTTCTTTGCTCGCGAGAGAGGAATTTGCAGGTTCTCATCCTCCACCTCTCCATCATTGACAACTTCTCTGTTCCTCCAAATTTCAAAATCCCCTTTATCTATATTTATTATGATATCAAAATTCTCATCAGTACCAAAGTGCTTAATGAGAGATTTGCGAAAAACCTCTTCAAGCACATTCATCATCGTTTCCCTGTCGATGTTTTTGAGATCCTTAAATTCGGAAAAAGTATCAAATAAATTCGCAGTGTCCATCTCTGTCATATTTTAAAAAGAAATTATTGTTTTAGTATATTCCATCTCATCAAAATTAATGTGATGTTCTTTTCGTATTGTGGTCTTCTTTTTATTGCTCTTCTTTATCCTCTTTTTCTCCTCCAAAGCTATTCCCTTGTTATCTGTCCGAAGTAATTTCCCCTGAAGTTTCTGACCTGTTTTAAGCAACACCTCCACCTTATTGCCAACATTTTTTTCATATTGCTGATATACTTTAAAAGGGCTTTCTAAACCGGGAGAAGTAATCTCCAAATTATAATCATCAAGCTCCTCAGTAAACAAATTCCTCAGTTCCTGATTGATTCTAATACAATCCTCCAGCTTTATTCCCTTGTAATTATCAATAAAAACCGTTATCTTTCCTTTTTTATTTTGTATATCAACAACAAAAAAATCCGTATTAACGATCAGCTCATCAAGTGCCTTTTCTATGTCGCCGTTCTTCAACATTTTTAAACCTAAACAAGCAATATAAAATACGAAAAAATGGGGACTTCCGAGCCCCCATCAAAAAATTCTAAATTTTGCACTGCAAAAATAAAAATAATCTTATTAATAGGCAAATATATTACATAAAGTTTTAATTTTTTTTTCAAAAATTACTGATAAATTGTTTGAAGCAACAGCCTCACAGGTGGCTGAAATATTTATTAGTTTTGCCGATTCACCCGAATGAGCAAACGCTATGAACAAAAAAAAGATAATTAACGATCCCATTTATGGTTTTATCAGCATTTACGACGAAACGATATATGACCTTATAGAACATCCATTTTTTCAACGTTTGAGAAGGATCAAGCAACTGGGACTCACACAATTGGTATATCCCGGAGCTACCCATACAAGATTTCAGCATTCCCTGGGTTCGCTTCATCTCATGCAATCTGCGATAAGTACAATACGATCAAAAGGACATGAAATCACCGAACAAGAAGCACAGGCAGTAAAAGTTGCCATTCTTCTGCATGATATCGGCCACGGTCCGCTTTCTCATTCGCTCGAATCATTCTGGATGGAAGATTATAATCATGAGAACTTTTCCCTCATGATTATGAATCATATCAATCAGGAATTCAACAATCAACTGGATCTGGCAATCAAAATATATAAGAACGATTACGTTAAGAAATTCCTTCATCAGCTGGTATCCAGCCAACTAGACATGGACAGGCTCGACTATCTTAGAAGGGATAGTTTCTATACAGGGGTTTCAGAAGGAGTGATCGGCTCCGACAGAATCATTAAAATGCTCAATGTATATAATGATCAATTGGTAATAGAGGCCAAAGGTATACACTCCATTGAAAAATTTCTGATAGCACGCTGGATTATGTACTGGCAGGTGTATTTCCACAAAACGGTTTTATCCGCCGAACAAATGCTAATTAACATTTTCAAAAGAAGCAAAGCCCTTATTGGTCGGGGAATAAGATTACCCGCCCCGAGACCTCTGGAATATTTTCTCAACAAAGAATACACCGGGGATACCAGGGATAACACACTCAAAATGTTTTCCAAACTTGATGATACAGATATTCTTGTAGCATTTAAAACATGGATAGACAATGACGACAAGGTATTATCCATACTTTGTCAGAATATGATAAAACGAAAATTGTATAAAATTGAGCTGCAAAATGTGCCTTTTGAAAATAACAAACTAGAGCTGTTGAGAGAACAAGCAAAGAAAAAATCCAACATGTCGGATGATGAAATCAATTTCTTTGTTTTCACGGATAGCATTATCAACAAAGCATATAGTACTTTAAACGATAACATACAAATTTTATATAAAAATAAAGAGATTAAAGACATCGGTGAAGCTTCTGACATGCTCAGCTTACCTGTTTTATCAAAGATCGTAAAAAAATATTTTATATGTTATCCTAAGGAATATAATATATAATTCATAATAATCATTATTTTTGCAAAAATTTAATTTTAAGAGATTATGGAATATACTGCCCAGCAAATAGCTGACTTATTGGATGGTGATTTAGAAGGAGATCCGGAAATAAAAATTGAAGGTTTTTCAAAAATAGAAGAAGGTAAAGAGGGCACCATTTCATTTATTGCAAATCCAAAATATTCCAAATACATATACTCAACAAATGCTTCTGTGGTATTGGTCAGTCGGGATTTCAAAACTGAAAACGGAACAAGTACAACACTAATCCGGGTAGATGACGCATACCAAGCTTTTGCCAAACTACTTAACCTGCAAAACAACAATAAACTTCATACTTCAGGTATCAGCTCAAAGGCCACCATCAGAGAAAGTGCAGAAGTGGGAAAGAATGTGCTGATCGATGATTATGTATATATTGGTAAGCATGCTGTGATTGAAAACAATGTTAAAATTCTACCCCACACTTATATTGGTGATTATGTAACCATAGGCCGGGATACCATTTTACATCCCGGTATAAAAATATATAACAACTGTGCCATTGGTCAAAACTGCCTGATCCACGCCGGAGTCGTAATCGGAAGCGACGGTTTTGGATTTGCCCCCCAAACCAACAACAATTATCAAAAAATTCCACAAATTGGAAATGTAATTGTAGAGGACCACGTTGAGATTGGTTCAAATACCTGCATAGACAGGGCAACCTTAGGATCAACGATTATTCATAAGGGTGTTAAACTGGACAATTTGATACAGATTGCCCACAATTGCGAAATCGGAGAAAACACCGTAATAGCTGCTCAGGTGGGCATTGCAGGCTCAACCAAAATCGGCAAAGATTGCATGATAGGAGGTCAAGCTGGTTTTGTAGGACATCTCAAAATTGCCGACAGAGTCAAAGTGGCTGCTCAATCCGGAATTACTTCAAGCATAAAAAAGCCTGGTCAGGTTATCCAGGGTGCCCCTGCTTTCGATTTCGGCAAATACCAGAAATCTTATGTACTTTTCAGAAAACTTCCTGATTTGTATAACAAACTCAACGAATTAGAGGAAGAGATCAAACAGCTTAAACAAAAAAATAAAAACGATTAACAGGTCTTATTTTATGTCCGATAAACAGAAAAGCATTGTCAATCCTGTTAAGTTGGAAGGTCAAGGGTTACATACAGGATATGAAGTAGAAATCCAATTTAAACCAGCCTCTTCGAACCATGGAATTAAATTTAAAAGAACCGACCTTAAAGAAAATCCCATTATTAAAGCAAGCGTTAACAATGTTGTGGATACTTCCAGGGGTACAACCCTTGAGGAAAACGGAGTAAAGGTACATACGGTCGAACACGTGCTGGCTGCCCTTAAGGGTCTGGATATCGATAACATCCTTATAGAATTGAACGGCCCTGAAACCCCCATCCTCGACGGTAGCTCCAGACAAATTGCGAAGGCTCTTACCGACGCAGAAATAGAGGAACTGGACGAGGAAAAGGACTATTATTATATCAAGGAGAAGATCGAATATAAGGACGAGGAAAACCAAATCGAATTAATTGCTTACCCTGATGAAGAATTATCGGTAAATGTGCTGATTGATTACAACTCCAGAGTGTTGGGCCATCAGTTCGCCATATTCAACGAAAAAACTGATTTTCTGGAAGAGCTGGCTCCTTCAAGAACATTCGTTTTCTTCCATGAACTTGAATTTCTTTTAAAAAACAACCTCATAAAAGGGGGTGATCTGGAAAACGCAATTGTTATCATGGAAGATCCAGTACCGCAGGAAGAGCTGGACAGGATTGCAGATCTTTTCAACAAGCCTCATGTAAAGGTTAAACCGGAAGGAGTTCTGAACAATGTAGATCTCTTCTACACCAATGAACCCGCACGTCATAAATTACTGGATATTCTGGGAGATCTGACCTTAATCGGAAAGCCTGTAAAAGGAAGGATCATAGCCAAAAAGCCCGGACACCATGCAAACACTAAATTTGCAGAAAAAATTCTTTCAGCCATTAACAAAGAAGCTTCACAGGACCATGTACCCCGAATTGACATCAATCAAAAGCCCTTATTCAACATCAACCAGATCAAGGAATTTTTACCGCACAGGCCACCTTTCCTATTGATTGATAAGATACTTCAAATGGACCATTCATCTATTATCGGAGTTAAAAATGTTACCATGAACGAAGGATTCTTCGTGGGTCATTTTCCCAACGAACCTCTGATGCCTGGAGTATTGCAGGTTGAATCAATGGCACAGGTCGGAGGGATTCTTGCGTTAAATTCGGTTCCTGATCCCCAGAATTATCTTACCTATTTCCTCAAGATCGATAAGGTACGTTTTAAAAGAAAAGTTACTCCGGGAGATACAATAATCTTTAAATTAAATCTGAGTAACCCTATCAGACGGGGGATCGTAACAATGTTCGGACAAGGTTTTGTAGGCGAACAGATTGTTATGGAAGGAGAATTGACCGCACAAATTGCAAAAAACAAGGAGTAATGAAGCAGGAATTAGCTTATGTACACCCTGAGGCCAAAGTAGCAAAAAATGTTGTGATCGAACCATTTGTATCAATAGGAAAAAATGTGGAAATCGATGAGGATACCTGGATTGGGCCCAATGTCTCAATTATGGAGGGAGCACGGATTGGCAAAAACTGCAGAATTTTTCCCGGAGCAGTAATCTCAGCCATTCCCCAGGATCTAAAATACAATGGCGAAGAAACTACTGCAGAAATAGGAGAAAATACCACCATCCGGGAATGCGTAACAGTCAATCGCGGAACCCAGTCAAAAGGAAAGACCGTTGTGGGTAACAATTGTTTGCTTATGGCCTATGTCCATGTGGCTCATGATTGTTTTATCGGCAATCATGTAATCATGGGAAATGCTTCCAACCTTGCAGGAGAAATTATAATTGATGATTTTGCCATACTCAGCGGATTGGTTGCAGTTCACCAGTTCGTGCATATCGGTTCCCATGTGATGATATCGGGTGGAGCACTGGTAAGAAAAGATGTGCCGCCATTTATAAAAGCAGCGAGAGAACCCCTTTCTTTTGTAGGAATCAATTCAATAGGACTGAGAAGAAGAAACTTCTCCAATGAAAAAATCAAAGAAATTCAGGATATATATCGGGAAGTATATCAGAAAGGCAACAACAAAAGCCAGGCCATAGAAAAAATTGAATCCTCGATGCCGGAGACCAAAGAAAGAGATGAAATTATACAGTTTATCAGAAATTCGAAACGTGGGGTTATAAAAGGTTATCTTTCGGAGGAAGAATAACTTAAACGACTTCACTCTACTCTTCGTTATCCCGCCAACCCTGTGCTTTCAATTTTATCTCATGTTCGCTCGTGGAAATCATATAACAGCCAAAATCCGGGTTGGTCATATGACCTATGGGACAAATTTTCTCCTCATCCTTAATTTTCTCATAATCTTCCGTGCTGATGGTAAACAACAGCTCATGATCATCACCCCCGTTCAAAGCAGCTGTAATGGGGTCAATATCAAATTCAGCAGCCATTTTTTCGGTATTCTTATCTATGGGGATTTTATCCTGAAATATCTTACACCCCAAATCCGATTGATGGCAGACATGCAAAAGGTCGGAGACCAAGCCGTCGGATATATCAATCATTGCAGTGGGCATTAACTCCTTCTCTTTGAAGAACCGAATCATATCGGCGCGGGCTTCCGGCTTAAGCTGCCGCTCAAGAATATAGTCATATCCTCGCAAATCAGGCTGGACACCTGGTTTTGACTTAAAAACCTCTTTTTCCCTTTCCAATAATTGAAGGCCCATATATGCACCCCCCAAATCACCTGTTGTGCAAATGATGTCATTTACCCGAGCAGTATTTCTGTATATAATTTTACCGGCCTCTCCATGTCCAATGGCTGTAATGCTTATGGTCATTCCCGTTAAGGAAGAAGATGTATCGCCTCCAACAATATCAATCTGGTACTTATCACAGGCAAGCTTGATGCCTTCATACAACTCTTCTATATAATTTAAATCAAACCTACTGGAAAATCCTATGGATACAATAATTTGAGAAGGAGTGCCATTCATGGCGAGAATATCTGATATGTTAACCACAACAGCTTTATATCCCAGATGTTTCAAAGGGGTGTACATCAAATTAAAATGAATGCCCTCCAATAATAAATCACTGGTGACCAACGTTTGTTTGCCTGAAAAATTCAAAACCGCGGAATCATCACCAATGCCCTTGACTGAACTTTTCTGGTTTAACTGAATATTTTTCGTCAGATGCTCGATTAAGCCAAATTCTCCAAGATCGTGTATAGTATTATTTTTATGATCTGACCCTGCCATATCTCTATTTTTCCGATTCAACAAATAAACAATGATGCAAGCTTTCTTGTTATTAAAATAGACAAAATTATTCGGATTAATTATAAATTCATAACTATTTAGAATTAATCTATATAAATTTCGTTCTCCAAAAATTAATCATATTTTTGCAAAGTTATGGAAAAAGATCAAGATAAAATACTCAGGAAATATACCCAAAATGAATACAAATACGGATGGGTTACGGACATAGAGAGTGATACGATTCCGAAAGGATTGAATGAGGAGGTCATTCATATGATTTCCAAGAAAAAAAACGAGCCACAATTTTTACTGGACTTCAGGCTCAAAGCCTATCGCTACTGGAAGGAAATGCAAATACCCTCATGGGCCCATTTAAAAATTCCTGAAATCAATTACCAGGATATTGTCTACTATTCGGCACCGAAACAAAATGCGGGACCGAAAAGTATCGATGATGTGGATCCTGAATTGACGAAAACCTTCGACCGGTTGGGGATACCCATTGATGAGCAGAAGCGTCTGGCTGGTGTGGCGGTGGATGCAGTTATGGACAGCAGTTCCGTAAAAACCACATTTAAAGAAAAACTGGCTGAACAGGGAATCATATTCTGTTCATTCAGTGAGGCGGTGCAAAACCACCCCGATCTAATCAAAGAATATATGGGATCCGTGGTCCCCTATACAGATAATTATTTCGCAGCCCTTAATTCAGCCGTTTTTAGTGACGGTTCTTTCTGTTATATTCCCAAAGGCGTAAAGACTCCCATGGAGCTTTCCACCTATTTTCGAATCAATGCGGCCAATACAGGGCAGTTTGAAAGGACGCTCATCATTGCGGAAGATGACAGTTATGTAAGCTATCTGGAAGGATGTACAGCCCCTATCCGTGATAAAAATCAGCTACACGCAGCCATCGTTGAGATCGTAGCCAAAAACAATGCGTATGTAAAATATTCCACAGTTCAGAACTGGTATCCGGGTGACAAAAACGGAAAAGGCGGCATTTATAATTTTGTTACCAAGCGCGGCATGGCCCAGGGCAATAACTCCAAGATATCCTGGACTCAGGTGGAAACAGGTTCTGCCATAACATGGAAATACCCAAGCGTTATACTGAGAGGAGACAATGCGGTTGGAGAATTTTATTCGGTAGCTGTAACCAACAACCATCAGCAAGCGGATACCGGAACCAAGATGATTCATATTGGTAAAAACACCAGGAGTACCATCGTTTCAAAAGGTATCTCAGCGGGATACAGCAACAACAGTTACAGGGGGCTGGTTAAAATCACCAAAAATGCAGAAAACGCAAGGAATTTTTCTCAATGCGACTCCATGTTAATGGGAGATAAATGCGGCGCCCACACTTTTCCTTATATTGAAACCAACAACAAAACCGCCATTGTTGAACACGAAGCGACCACTTCCAAAATTGGAGAAGATCAGATATTTTACTGCAATCAGCGAGGTATCAATGAAGAAGATGCTATTGGGTTGATCGTTAATGGATATGCCCGGGAGGTAATTAACAAACTTCCTATGGAATTTGCAGTAGAAGCACAAACATTACTACAGATCAGCCTGGAAGGAAGTGTAGGTTAACTTACAAACATACATTATTTATAATTGAAAAACCGTCAGAAAATGCTTAAAATAAAGAATCTACATGCAGCGATAGAAGGGGAAGAGATATTAAAAGGAATTAATCTGGAAGTACATAAAGGAGAGATCCATGCCATTATGGGACCCAATGGTTCGGGTAAAAGCACCCTGGCCTCTATCCTGGCAGGCAGGGATATTTTTAAGATCACACAGGGTGAAATCATCTTCGAAGGGAAAAATTTGATTGATATGGCACCCGAAGAACGGGCAAAAGAAGGTATTTTCCTTGGATTCCAGTATCCTGTGGAGATTCCAGGTGTCAGCATGATGAATTTCCTAAAGACGGCCATTAACGAACAACGCAAACACAAGGGTCTGGAACCCATTAAATCATCGGATTTCTTAAAGATGGTGAGGGAAAAAAAGGATCTTGTACAGATCAATTCCAATCTTACCAACCGTTCGGTTAATGAAGGTTTCTCAGGGGGTGAGAAAAAGCGGAATGAAATTTTTCAAATGGCTATACTGAATCCCAAACTTTCCATACTCGATGAAACAGATTCGGGATTGGATATTGATGCATTGAGAATTGTAGCCAATGGGGTGAATACGCTGAAGTCAGAAGATAATGCCACCATTGTAATCACCCACTATCAAAGGCTTCTGAATTATATCGTTCCGGACAAAGTGCATGTGTTATACGATGGAAAGATCGTGAAATCGGGAGATAAAAATCTGGCCATTGAACTGGAAGATAAAGGCTATGAATGGTTGGCCCAAGAAATGGCAACTAAATAATAACGTGCATTAAAAAAACATTCTATGAGCATTGATGCCAAATTAGAGCTAAAAGACCGTTATACAGATTATTTTTACAAAAATCTGGAATATTTGAAAGACGGTTTACCTTCATATATTAATGACAAAAGGGAAAAAGCCATTCAATCTTTTCAAAAGATGGGCATTCCCAATAATAAAATTGAAAAATACAAATATACGGATCTGAATCCTGCATTTGAAAGGCAGTATAGATCTTACATCAAACCTAAACAGATTGATTTCAATTTGAATGATATCTTCAGATGCGATGTTCCGGAGCTGGATACGCATGTGGTATTGTTATTAAACGGCTGGTTCTATGAAAATAAAACACCCCGGAAGCAATTACCCAATGGGGTAATCATCTCCAGCTTTCGTGAAGCAGCCAATAAGTACCCAGATCTTCTGGAAAACCATTACAATCAGTATGCCGATCCGGAAGACGATAGCCTGACTGCCTTAAATACTGCTTTTGCCCAGGATGGAGTTTTTGTTTATATCCCAAAAGGGCAAACTATAGACAAACCTGTTCAGATCATCAACCTTTTGCTGGACGAGGAAGACGGAATGTCACAACACAGAAACCTTTTTGTGGTTGAAGAATCAGGTGAGGCCAATATAATTGTATGTGACCATACCCTATCAGGAAAAAATTTTCTGACCAATTCAGTTACCGAAGCATATGTGGGTCAGAACGCCAACCTTAATTTTGTTCGGGTACAAAATGAGCACAACGGATCCACACAGATATCCAATTTCTATCTGAATCAGGAAAGAGACAGCAACGTGTTATCCAATTCCATTACCCTTCACGGAGGATTGGTACGCAACAACTTCAACATGCGGCTCAACGACGAAAACTGTGAAAATCAAACTTTGGGTCTTTATCTGGCAGACAGAAGCCAACATATTGATAACTATGTTCATATGGATCATGCTTACCCAAATTGCAGGAGCAATCAACTCTTCAAAGGGGTACTGGATGATATATCAACCGGTGCATTTAACGGTAGAGTCCTTGTACGCAAAGATGCACAAAAAACAGAAGCATACCAGGCCAATAACAACATCCTCCTTACCGATGATGCCAAGATGAATTCCAAGCCCCAACTTGAAATTTATGCGGATGATGTTAAATGCAGCCATGGAGGAACTTCAGGACAGCTCAATAAAGATGCCATGTTTTACCTAAGAAGCAGGGGTATCTCACATAAAGAAGCCCAATTGTTGCTCATGTATGCTTTTGCCCATGAAATCATCGGCAAAATTAAAATCCAACCCTTACAGGAACGAATGCATGCATTAATAGAAAAACGCCTGAGAGGAGAACTTTCCAGGTGTAATTACTGTGAAGTAGATTGTGGCGAGCCCGGTAAAAACTGATATGCTACTTTATAAAACAGAAAAAATTTTCTTTTTCCCTATAAACAGACATTATGTAATATGGCTCAGGCAAAAACCTATGATATAAATACCATTCGCAAGGATTTTCCAATCCTTCATCAGCAGATATATAACCAACCGCTAATTTATTTTGATAATGCCGCTACCACGCAAAAACCCAAGCCAGTCATAGAAAAAGTCAATGAAATTTATTCACTGAAAAACAGCAATATCCACCGAGGCGTCCATTACTTGAGTACACAACTCACCGAGGAATATGAAAATGCAAGGGAGAAAGTCAGAGAATTCATCAATGCCGGCAGCACTCAAGAAATCATATTTACAAGTGGTACCACGCACTCAATCAACACCATAGCATATTCTTTCGGAGAAAAATACGTGCAAGCAGGTGATGAAATAATTATAGCAGAGTTGGAACACCATGCCAATATTGTTCCCTGGCAGGTGTTATGTGATAGAAAAAATGCCCGTTTAAAGGTAGCACCCATAAATGACCGGGGCGAAATCATCATGGAAGAATATGAAAAGATGCTCTCCGGAAAAACAAAACTTGTTTCTGTGAACCACATATCCAACTCACTGGGGACAATCAATGACGTTAAAAAGATTGTCGCCCTGGCACACCAAAAGGATATCCCCGTGTTGGTGGATGGAGCTCAAAGTGTCCAGCATCAAACCATAAATGTACAGGAATTGGACTGTGAGTTTTTTGCCTTTTCAGGACATAAAATATACGGACCCAACGGAACAGGAGTCTTATATGGAAAAGAAAAGTGGCTGGAGGATCTTCCCCCTTATCAAACCGGCGGAGAAATGATCCATAAGGTCACTTTTGAACAAACCACTTACAATTCCCTGCCCTTCAAATTTGAAGCGGGCACTCCCAATTATGTAGGCGCTATTGGCATGGCGGAAGCGTTGAAATATTTACAAAAGATCGGGTTAGATGGTATTGAAGCCCATGAGAAAGAATTGTTGGATTATGCTACTCACCATCTTGCAGAAATTCCAGGGCTTACCATATATGGAACAGCAAACAGAAAAATAGGCGTGATCTCTTTCCTGCTCGGAAACATTCACCACTTTGATACTGGAATGGTGCTGGATAAAATGGGAGTCGCAGTCAGAACAGGTCATCACTGTACCGAACCCCTGATGAACCATTTTGGTATTGAAGGGACCGTGCGATGCTCCTTTGCCATGTATAATACAAAAGATGAAATAGATCATCTTTATTCTGCGTTAATAAAAGTAAATGAAATGTTTGGATAAAAATACCTGTTATGACGGTAAATGAAAAACAGCAAGAAATTATTGAGGAATTTGCCCTGTTTGACGATTGGATGGATAAGTATAACTACCTAATTGATCTGAGCAAAGATCTTCCTGAGATGGATCCCAAAGAAAAAACAGAAGAAAATTTAATTGAGGGATGCCAGTCAAAAGTATGGCTTCATGCAGAAATGGATGGAGATAAACTGGTTTTCAGGGCAGATAGCGATGCCATTATTACCAAAGGTCTTATTGCCCTACTGATTAAGGTGTTGTCCGGAAGAAAACCAGAAGAGATCAAAAATGCCGATCTTTATTTCATAGACGAAATCGGACTTAGGGAAAATCTCTCTCCTACGCGTTCCAACGGACTGCTGGCAATGGTCAATAAAATAAAGGCCTATGCCATGGCTTACGAATTAAAGCAAAACCAATGAAGCATTTAATTAGCGTATAATGTAATATGATTGTTTCTTAAACCATTAAATCCGAACTTATGAGTGATCAAAAAGATTATCTGGCAATAGAAAATAAAATTGTTAACGTTCTAAAATACATATATGACCCGGAAATACCTGTAAATATTTATGATCTGGGGTTGATTTATAATATTGATGTAGATGAAAACAATAACGTAGAGATCGATATGACCCTCACGGCCCCAAATTGCCCCATAGCAGACCAAATACTCCAAGAAGTGGAGGATCAGGTCAAAAACATTGACGATGTTAACCAGACTAAGGTAAATCTGGTCTTTGATCCTCCATGGGACAAAGAAATGATGTCAGACGAAGCCAAGCTGGAACTTGGATTGATGTAATATGGCCAATGAAAAGAAAAAGAACAGTGAATTGATTAAATCCAGGGCCCGCAGCCTTGGATTTTTGGATTGTGGCATTTCCAGTGCAGGATTTCTGGATAAGGAATCGGAACAGCTCAGGCAATGGCTGAATGAGGAACGGCACGGCGACATGCAATATATGGAAAACTACTTCGACAAAAGAACCGATCCTACCCGGTTGATAGAAAATGCCAAATCGGTAATTTCTGTCATTCTGAATTACTTCCCGGAAAAACAACAAAGAGCCGATACCTACCAGATTGCAAAGTACGCCTATGGCAAAGATTATCATTTTGTGATGAAGCGTATGCTAAAAGATCTGCTGAAGTTTATCCGGGAAGAGATTGCCGAAGTCAATGGCAGAGCTTTTGTTGATTCCGCGCCTGTTATGGACAAAATCTGGGCACAAAAGGGAGGATTGGGATGGATCGGCAGGAATACCAATCTGTTATCCAGAAAATACGGTTCATTTATCTTTATCGGAGAACTTATCATTGATCTGGATCTGGAATATGATGAACAGGTAAAAGATTACTGCGGAAATTGCCGCCGGTGCATCGATGCATGCCCTACCGGCGCACTTACCGAACCCTACAGGATAGACGCTTCAAGATGCATATCCTATCTGACCATTGAGCATAAAAAAGAAATTCCTCAAGGGTTTAAAGGGCAATATGAAGACTGGATTTTCGGGTGTGATATTTGTCAGGATGTCTGCCCATGGAACCAGAAATCGCATCCCCGCGTTCACAATGATCTTAAACCGCATCCCGATCTGCTTTCCTTTTCCAGACAGGAATGGGAAAATCTCTCCAGGGAGCATTTTAAAGCAATATTTAAAAAATCGGCTGTGAAAAGGATCAAATACGAAGGACTCATAAGAAATATCCGCTTTCTTAGCGATGAGAAAGAAGAAAAAAACAATAATAATACTAATTAAAGGTCTGTTAGAAGTTTGAAGTTTCTATCAAACATGAAACCTCAAACCTGAAAGCACCTTATATATCCGATTTATCCTGCGATTCCAGAGGGCTGGAGGATAACTCCTCATATTCTTTCCTGTTTTTGTAGATGTCCAGAGCAAGGAACAGGGCATTCCTGAATGAAGCAGGTGATGCCTCATTTTTTCCTGCCAATTCGTAAGCAGTGCCATGGGCGGGGGAAGTCCTTACAATATTCAGGCCCGCTGTATAGTTTACCCCTTCATCAAAAGAGATGGCTTTAAAGGGAGCAAGGCCCTGATCATGATACATGGCCAAAATGGCATCAAATTTTCTGAGGTTCTTCGACCCGAAAAATCCATCAGCAGGATAGGGCCCGAAAGCCATAATATTTTCTTCTTTAGCCCGCTTAATAGCAGGAACAATAATATCGTTCTCTTCTTTTCCCAAAACGCCTCCGTCACTGGCATGGGGATTCAAGCCAAAAACAGCTATCCTGGGCTTCCGTATTTTAAAATCCTGCAAAAGCGATTTATTCAATATATTGAGCTTTCTCAAAATCAAATCCTGCGTTAAAACTTCAGGAACCTGTTTCAGGGAAACGTGTCCCGTTACCACTCCCATTTTCATTACATCACTAACCATTAACATAAGAACCTCATCGGCCTGAAAATGTTTCATTAGATATTCGGTGTGTCCGGGAAAATTAAAATCCTCAGACTGAATGTTCTCTTTATTGATCGGAGCAGTTACCAATACATCGATCTTCCCCTGTTTCAGATCTTCTACAGCTTTATCCAGGGCTTGTACAGAAGCCTTGCCTGCATTAACTACAGATTTGCCCAGCTCAACCCGGATATTTTCATCCAGGCAATTGATCACATTGGATTTTTTCGTGTTCACCATACTGGCATCTCTTATAATATTCAAATTAACATTTTTGATGCCCAGAGCTTTTCTGTGGTATGCGGCAATCTTGGCAGAACCATATAAAATGGGCACACACAACTCATTAATACGACTATCCATTAAGGTTTTTATGATGATTTCGTAGCCAATGCCATTTATATCGCCGTGTGTAATTCCTACTTTTATCTTCTCCTCCTCCATATTCCAAACACTTTTTTGATTCGAAAATCGATCTTTCTATAATTTATAGTTTTTCAAAAAATCATACATGAGCCTAACACCAATTCCTGTTCCACCTTTAGGGCGATAGGCGTCATTTTTATCCAAATAGGCCGTTGGGGCTATATCGAAATGAATCCAGGGATAATCTGTAAAATGTTCCAGAAATTTACCGGCAGTAATTGCCCCGGCTTCCCGGCCTCCAACATTCTTAATATCTGCGATCTCGGATTTGATCATCTCATTATATTCTTCCCAAAGGGGTAACTCTACGATTCTTTCGTAAGCATTTTTTCCGCTTTCGACCAGCTTATCAAAGATCGAGCGGTCTGTATTTCCCATGGCAACTATCCCCTGAGGGCCTATTGCTACAGAAGCAGAACCGGTTAAGGTTGCAAAATCAAACACAAGTTCAGGGTCATACTGTTTTGCAAAACTCAGGGCATCGGCAAGGATCATCCGCCCCTCCGCATCGGTGTTGATAACTTCTACAGTCTTCTCGCTATGCATGGTTATCACATCGCCAGGTGTATAGGCGTTTCCATCAGGACGGTTATCCGTAGCGGGAACAAGTCCTATCAAATGCACGGGCAATTTTGATCGGGCCGCAGCATACATAACACCTGCCACTGTAGCCCCACCTGCCATATCCGACTTCATATCCAACATCCCGGAAGTAGGCTTCAGACTGATTCCACCCGTATCATATACAATTCCTTTGCCTACCAATACAATAGGCTTCTCGTTTCCGGGATTGTCAGGTTTCCATTCCATAACAGTGAATGTTGGGGGATCAAGACTACCCCGGTTCACAGCCAGAAGGCCATAAAGGCGTAAACTCTCAATCTTTTTCTTATTGAATACATCAACAGTAAACCCAGCTTCACCGGCAAGTTCCTGAAACTTCTCCCCCAATTGCAGTGCATTTAGACGGGAAAGAGGTTCATTAACCAGATCTCTGGCATGATATACGCCGGAACATAAAATCTCCATATTATTCAAATCTTCTTCCCCCACTCCTTCACTCAACACTTGAATCCGCTTTAGTACATTCTTTTTGTCTCCTGCGTTGGTCTTATATTTCAGGAACTGGTAATGACTTAAGACTAATCCTTCCAGAAAAGCTTTCACCAGTTTACTTCTCCCCGAAACATCAACAACAAGAATTTCCTCGTGATCATTCTTCTTTAACGTGCCATAAAGTTCCGAAGCCTGCTTCCGCATCTTCTCCAAAGCCAAATACTCCGGCGTTTCAACTTCTATAATACGTACATACGACCACTTGAAATAGGAATTAATATCAATTGCTTTCTTATCAGCTTCGATTTGCTTCTTAATATATTCCAGTTCAGTGGTGGTAAAAGTATATTCCGTAAAATCAGCTTGCTTTTCAGCAACATATATTACCGATATATCCACGGGCCTTTCGTGAACTTCTTGTAAAACAAGTTCCATGGTACTTTTTTTGATCATTTATGAGGTGTAAAATTAATAAAATACTGGCAGCATTAATTGATGAAGGGATATCTAATTTTCCACCCAATATTTGTTAAGGTATGTCAACAGGCTTAAACTATTCTGAAAGCTCCAGGGTTTGTAGGATAGCTTCTATCTCCCGCACATAATCCCTTTTGTCGAACCTGGGTGCATAAACAAATCCGTCAATATTCACCGCATTACCCGTATTTTCATCAAATAAGGTATAAGAAACGAAAGGGCCTCCCATAAAATCATTTTTCACTTTCCACAAGCCCCTCAACTCGTAAACCGTGTGACCGTTAATCACCTTTTCCTTAAAATGCGGTGTCACCGAAGTTTCTACGGTCATATAAGAATTTGGGGAGGGTCCTGGAACAAACTTCCTGGTAAACCTGTTGCGCATTTTGACTTGATAGCCAGGAGTAAAAGTCTCTTCTCCGGAATAGGGATATTTATAAACCAGAAAAGCCTGGGAATATCGTGGGGCTTCTTTGGCAATCCAGGAAAAATTTGTGGTATCCTTATCCAAACTATACCCCTTGGGAATAACCATTGAGATTCCGAACTTTTCCTCCAAATGATTGATGACACCCTGTTTGCGCATCCCTTTGTAGAGTTTGATATACCGATTCCATTCTCCTTCAATAAATTTCTGTGCCAATTCATCCCCCTGACTTTCAAATAGCCTTTTAAGCACTGAATCGTTGGGCGCCTGAGCTTCTACCAGTGTCTGGGGTCTGGCAAAAACATTCTTTCTAACAGCAAATCTGGGTTCCGTATATTTTCCATCAACATTCACCCTCAACACATTTCGATGTGTCTTGAATCCTCTATCCAAAGCTTCATGGGGAATATTAATCAAGTCGAATTTGGGCTCAGGCTGTGGCAGCCCTTTGAAAACAGCACCCAAGCTTTTTTTTAAGGATGACCCAATCGCGCTGTTGAACTTACTGGTATCCATCACAACAACAAGATCCCCCGTCTTGCCGGTTACACTGGGCATCACTCCCTCCTGCTGCTGCCGTTTCTTTCCGTTATCAGGCTTGCATCCCCCTGCAAGGATAAGCCCAATAATTGCAACAATCGAAAATCCGGTAAATAATTTATTCATAATATAATATTTTCTTTTGTTAATGGTCCAAATAAATTTTAAGCTTCTTCCCAGGGCTTATATCAGTTTCATCCTGAATATCATTGGTACTGATAAGGTCTGCAATGGATTCACAGTTAAATTTATTGGCAATACTCCAAATGGTATCTCCTTCCTCAACTGTATAGTATACTACCCGTCTGCTTGTATCTGACTCCGCTTTCTTCCGGTACCGCAGTTTTTCTTCTTCTATCCGTTCAATATATTCCGGCTCCACCCATATCGCCAGCTCCTGCCCCATCGTCAGACTATTATCGGTCAAATTATTCCATTTTCTTATATCTTCTATTGTACAATTGTATTTCATTGCAATCTTATGAAAATGCTCTCCCTTTTTAACGACATGTGTTATCCTTTTCTTATTTTCTTTATCGGCAGTAGAGTCAATTTTTTCTACGGGCTCCTCTCCATCCCTCTTCTTTGATAGGGACTCCTCGTTTTTCAGGAAGGTTAAAATCTTATCTTTTGGAAGAATGAGCACTGCTTTATTGTCCATATTGGGGATAAAATCCCTTTTGTACAAGGGATTCAATACCTTAATTTTAGATACAGGTACCCCGGTTTTATCTGCAATGTCCTGAAAGGAAACCGAATAGTTCAATTTCACAGTATCGGTGTTGATGTATTGATTATTCTCCTTCTCAGGGGTTATCTTATGTTTCTCCAGATGATTCATGGCATAATTAACGGCAATAAAAGCAGGGACATAACTTTTTGTCTGGGCTGGTAAATGGGGATAAAGTTCCCAGAAAGATTCTTCCTTATCTGAACGGGCAATCGCCTTTCTTATCACCCCGGGTCCTCCGTTATAAGCACCCAGGGCAAGCTGCCAGTTACCATAAATACGGTAAAGATACCTCAAATATTTGCAGGCAGCTTCGGTGGATTTATAAGGATCCCTTCTTTCGTCAATGTAGGAATTCACCGTAAGATCAAACATCCTGCCGGTATTAAGCTTAAACTGCCATAGGCCCATAGCCCCGGATTTTGATACGGCAAACGGATCAAGAGCAGATTCAATAACAGCCAAATATTTCAGTTCAAGAGGAAGCCCATACTTATCCAGTTTTTGTTCTATCATTGGAAAATATCGCTCTGCTCTCCCTGCAATCCTGGCCAGATGCTTCCGCCTTTCTATAGTATAAACATCTATAAACCGCCTCACATGGTCATTATACTCCAATTCAATGGGAGTAAGGTGATTCAGCTCTGTGATCCGGTATTCATAAACCAAATCAGGAAAGATAGGTATGGAATCGGAAGCAGGGGTAAAGGAAAACAGAGTGTTTGAGAAAATACCGATTACACAGAAAGTGATTAAGAATTTTCCAATGCTTCTGAATAATTTCTTTTGGAATTTCTCTGGCATTGTCATAAAAAGTTGCTTTGTCCGGCAGATTCCTGCTTAAACCATTCTGTAGGCAGACAAATATACTCTAAAAAATGCCAAATTGCATACAATTTCCTGCAAATATTCGGAGGCCCAAATTTATAACCGATTATCAAAATAAATTCACATCCAGGATATAATTCTGAACTATTCTATATTATTGGCTTGTATCCCAATTTCAAATGGAACACAGATAACCCTCAAAACCCTCCGGCAAGTTTATCAATCAAGAATCCCTTTATGTAATAGAAAGTTTATTCGTTACTTTCACTGCTTTTCTCTTCTAATTTTTCTTTTTCCTCTCCTTCCGATTTATTGGCAGAAGTGGCATCCTTAAATTCTTTGATGCCTTTTCCAAAACCCTTCATAATCTCCGGAATCTTTCTTCCACCGAAAAGCAGCAATAAAGCTAACACGATGAGAATGATTTCCCACGGCCCGGTAATTCCAAGTATCACAAAATCAAACATATGCTTATAAATTTTTAGGTATTATTCGAAATCTAAATTAAAACTTTTTAAACAAAATTGAAAACAATCTTAATTAAGTTGTCAATTGGAAAACAACTTTACAATGTCATTGCCATTTGCGTAAATCAAGATAGAGAACAAAATCAGCATACCCGCTATCTGGGCATATTCAAGAAACTTTTCACTGGGTTGCTGTCCGCTGATGATCTCATACAACAAAAACATTACATGACCGCCATCCAACGCAGGAATTGGCAATATGTTGAGAATTCCCAGAATGATTGACAGGAATGCAGTCAGATTCCAAAAGGCGTACCAACTCCATGACCCAGGGAATATCTTTCCGATTGTAATAAATCCGCCTACTTCTTTGTAAAGCTGGGTGTCAGGAGTAAATATCAAACCAAGTTGTTGAAGGTACTCTTTCATGGTTTCGAAACCCTTATCTATACCGGCGGGTATAGCTGCAATAAAGCTGTAACGTTTATTTTCAAGCTGAAAATGTTCTTCGAGACTACCAGCATAAAAACCAATTAAGCCTTCCTGAGTAGTGGTCAAAGAATAGTTTTTGGTCTCACCATCTCTTTTAACAGTAAGAGAGATCTCCTTACTTTTGTTATCAGAAAGGACTTTCTGAAGCTGATCCATAAACTGTACATCTTTTCCATTGATCTTAACTATGCTGTCACCGGGTTGCAAACCTGCCTGGCTGGCCGGTGAATCTTCACTAAAACCACCTACAACAGCCGGTACCCTTAAACTAATAAAGCCTGGGTTATTAACAATTTGGGAATATAGCGAATCAGGTATATAAACGTGCTTGCTATCTCCGTTTCTTTGCACCGTAACCTGATTTGCTTTTTCCAGCAGTATGGTTTTGGGTATCTCATTAAAACGTTTCGCTGGTTTGCCTTCCACAGAAACGATCTTATCACCATCCTGAAAACCAACACGCTCAGCCAGCGAATCAGCTGCTATTCCGTATTTTGCATTATCTGCCGGAAGATATTGTTCACCCCAGGCAAAAAGTACCGAGGCATAAATCAGTATGGCCAGAAGAAAATTCATTATCACCCCTCCCAACATAATAAGTAAGCGCTGCCACGAAGGTTTCGACCTGAACTCATAAGGTTGAGGAGGCTGTTTCATCTGATCCTTATCCATAGATTCATCAATCATCCCGGATATCTTGACATAGCCTCCCAGAGGAAGCCATCCCATCCCGTATTCCGTTTCCCCTTTACGAAACCTGAACAGGGAAAAACCTGGATTAAAAAACAAATAAAATTTTTCAACTCTTGTATTGAATAATTTAGCCAGGATAAAATGGCCAAATTCATGAATAATTACCAGAATGGACAAACTAACTATTAACTGGACTATTTTCACTAATACTTCCATCAATCTTTCACTTTTTTAGTATTAAACTTCGCGCCAAAACCCTTGTCTCCTCATCTGTGTGTATATAATCCTCTAGATTGGGGTTGCGAATATAAGATATTTTATTCATTATTTGTTCAATAACAGCAGACATCTGAAGAAATCCAATTTTATCCTCCAAAAATGCTTCTACTGCAATTTCATTAGCTGCATTCAAAATACAGGGCATATTGCCGCCAGCTTTCATCGACTCATAAGCCAGAAAAAGATTAGGGAACTTTTTCGAATCGGGCTTTTCAAAAGTTAATCTGGAAAAATCCTCAAAATTAAAACGTTTAAAATTGGTTTTTAATCTATCTGGTGCGGTCAAAGCATAAAGTATAGGTAATTTCATATCCGGAAGCCCCATTTGTGCCTTCATGGAGCCATCCTCAAACTGTACAATGGAATGTATGATTGACTGAGGATGAATGATCACATCAATCTGTCCCGGTTCAAGGTCAAATAGCCAGTGGGCCTCAATTGCCTCCAATCCCTTATTCATAAGAGATGCAGAATCAATGGTAATCTTGTTACCCATACTCCAGTTGGGATGCTTAAGAGCTTGGTCTTTAGAAACATGTTCCATCTGTTCTTTACTGAAACTCCTAAATGGCCCACCGGACGCCGTAAGATAAATCTTTTCCACGTTATTATTTTCCTCCCCAATCAAACACTGATAGATGGCAGAATGTTCAGAATCGACAGGATAAATTGGCACCTGATACTCTCTGGCAAGTGAGTTGACCAAATCTCCTGCCACAACCAGTGTTTCTTTATTGGCCAGCGCAATTTCCTTACCGCTTCTGATGGCATTGATAGTAGGAAGCAAACCGGCATAACCTACAAGCGAAACCAAAACCAAATCGATATCCTTCGATTTTACGATTTCTGCCAGGGCATTTACCCCTGAAAATATATTTACAGTAGTATTGGTCAAATTCTTTCTGAGCTGTTCATATTTTGTTTCATCACAAACCACAACGGAGGAGGGAAGGTACTTCCGAGTCTGCTCTGCCAGTAGGTCTGCATTGGAATTAGCAGATAATATCTTAATATCGAAATATTGCGGATATTGCTCAAGAACTTCCAAAGCTTGCGTGCCTATAGAACCGGTTGAGCCCAAAATGGCAATTCGCTTTTTTTCCCGCATAGTATATTCTTATCCTTCTTACTTAAAAAACGATGTATTTTTCTGGATCTAGGGGGGTACCGTTCCTCCAAAGTTCAAAATGCAGATGAGGACCACTGCTTAATTCACCGGAATTTCCAATGATGGCGATGGCTTCGCCCGCATTCACATGATCACCAACCTGTTTTAACAACTCTGCATTATGTTTGTAAACGGTCAAAAGATCGTTTTTGTGTTGTATCTGAATGATATATCCGGTTTTAAGAGTCCAGTTTGCCATTGTCACCGTACCTTCCAGGGCCGCCTTCACCACATTATTTTCACCAGCTACAATATCAGTACCAAAATGATTTTCCTTGGCATCAAAAGAGTTCGTTACCAAGCCTTTGCAGGGGCTGAAAAAATGAATCTGGGAAAGATCCCTTCCGGAAGATTCCTGATAATTCACTCCCAGTGTATATTTTTCCTCCTGTTCAATTTGTTCCCGAAGCATGGAGTCATGCTGTGAGGTTTCAAAAGTTACATTCCGGTCATTGACGGTTGTATCTTTTGTTTCGGTATGACTTTCGGGAACCCCACCGGTCATCACTGTCGAAATGTTGTCAATATATTGGGATCTTAGGCTAAGCTCCTTTTCGAGGGAATCAAGCTTTTGATAATTTTCCACCATTTTACGCCTTACATCCCCCTCGGGATAGCCGGGTATGAATTCCCGGAGGGGTGTGTAAGCAATCAGGACGCTTACCAGGATAATTATCAGTATGGCCCCGCTTCCAAATACGGCCAGCATATTGAGACGGCTCAAACGCATGAACCAAATCTCCTCAAAAGTATCATCATTAAAGATGATCAATCGGTACTTGTTCTTTAACCTCTGAAGAAGACCAGGCTTATTGTTATTATTGGGTTCCTTTTCCGCCATTTGAAATACATACTTAAAATAAGCGTACAAAGATAATAGTTTTCATGAATTTATCAGAGAAAATCAAATGGAACATTATGTTTTTTTAATGAAAACAATTAAACAGAGGAAAAAAATTTTGGATATTAACACAATAATTTTATATTTGCAATCGATTATAAAGAAAGAAAACAAATTCGTAAGGGGTGGTCCCGCTGGGAG